>JAYTAT010000373.1:0-4339 GCA_043737315.1 Archangium sp. | reverse complement strand
TCGACTACAGCAAGCCGCTCCAGGCGGCGTATCTCGCCCCGCAATTCGAACAGTGGATCGCCATCGCCGGCCGCACGCTGTTTCCCAAAGAGGACGTGCGGCAGGGGCAGCGTTTGCTCGGCCAGCGCTTCTTCGATGGTTGGCGGGGAACGCTCACCGGCGCCGCGGCATCTGCGTTCTTGCGCATCGTGGGTCCACGCAGGTCGCTCGCGCGCATCGGCCGCGCCTTCCGAAACGGCAACAACTTCACCGTCACCCAGACCACCTTCGATGGCGAGAACTCGGCGCTCGTTGATTTCGTGCAGACGCAGGACCTCGCCGACTTCGTGCGCGGGGTGGTGGAGGCGGGTCTGCTGTTGATGCGCGTCAAAGGTGAGGTGCGCATCGTCTCGCGCGGTGTTCGGCAGTTCGTGCTCGGCGTGACGTGGTCGCTGGGCGAGACGACCACCGGCGCGTAGCGTGGATTCACTTTACGTCTGTGTTTGAGATCACAGTCAGCGAAGCGCCACACCAACCCCTCGGCGACCCGTTCTTCGGCACGGTACCGAACGTCGCGCTCCGTCAGCACCAGCCGGGGGTGGCGCCTCAACGCGGCGGCCGGCACCCGCTCGCGAAATTGCGACAGCCCGGGCGGTCGCATTCACGATCTTGTACCAACTGCACGACCGACGCCTTCGACTCGAGGCGCACCGAGACCCGAACCGTCGGGAACTCGTCGCGGAAGCCTGCCAGCGCCTGGGTCAACACCTGAGGCGGGAACACGGCGTCGACGGCCACGGAGATCTCCGCTTCGACGGACTGGTGAGTCAGTCTTGCCGAGGCTTCGAGCCGACCCGCTTCTGCGAGCACCGCGTGCGCTGGTCAAAGCCGGCCGATACGGGCTCTCTTGCGCTGGGTGACGGGGTGCAACTGACATGAAGAAGATCCACGAGACGGTCGAGGCCACCGGAATGCAGAGACGGAAGATGAACACTTCTTCAGGCTTGGGTGAACGGTTCGCCAGCTTCGATCACCGCAGCTGGTCGCTTTGCCGAAGAAGGTGCGCTCGGCGGTGGTGAAGGTACGCCGCCTGCTTCCATCAGGAGCAGCGGGGACAGCTGGTGGTGACGCACAGGGCTGGCCCCACCGCGCGGCGAGTTCGCTCAAGAAATTTTCAGCCTGCCATAGGCGACCACGGGCTCCCAGGTATTGGACGCGGGCACGTGCAGCACCGACCTGCGCGCTACGAAGGGAGACCGACATCGAGGCGGCTCAGAGGCGGGTGTGCTCTGGGCTGATCAGGCTTTGCTCACGAGCGAACAGGCCTCTGTGCACGCCGTTCCAGTACGCGCGGCTGCACGAGTCTTCGGCCCACTGCGACTGAATGTCGGTCGGGCGCTTTTGACCCCCAAAATCGTGGCAAAGCAGCCGCGTTGGACCTCGAAATCGAGCCCGAGACCGCGCAAAGTGGAGTGCCTCTGCACCGCTTTTCGCGCGCAAATGTCGGTCAAGAGCCGGTCGACCGACATTCAGTCGCAGTGGCGCGAAGACTCGTGCACCTTCGTTGCTCGAAGCGACGTGCAGAAAGGCCCGCCGGCCTGTCGCACGAAACTCAGACTCAGAAAGCACCACGCCCCATTCGAGCCCCACTGAGCACGAACGGGAGACACAGCTCAGCGCTCGCCCGAGCCAGCCGCGATGCCGTCTCGTCACCCGCGAGCGCACCTTCCTTCTCGAGAAACCAGAACACCGCATGCGCAAACGGAAGCTGCTTCTTCGTGAGCCGAAGCCACGTGCCGAGGTATCTCATCAACCGCAACATCACGTGATGCGGCCACCCGCGCTCGCCCGGCTCACTCAGCGCAACCGCCTGCGAGGAGCACCCGCGAATCGCGACGAACTCACGCCACACCTCCGTCATCGGGGGCCGTGCCCTTCGAGCACCGGTTGGTCAGCCGATCGATGCGCGTGTACATCGAGTCGATGAGTTGCTCGCGGCGAGCTGAAGCCACGCTGCTCAACAGCGGCTCAGCGACGTGCTCCTTCAACGCGACACCGAGCGTCTGCTCGAACACTTCCCGCACATCGTTCAGCGCCTCATCGGGAGATCCACCGCCGATCAGCGTCGACCGCTCCAGCAACGACTCGCGAAGCCGCGATGACTTCAGCATTAAACCCACCACCTTCGCCGTGCCCCGCGGGGGTCAGCCCGAGCAACTGCCACAACACGGAAGCGACCGGGTCCGCCAACGCGGGCTGAGTTCTCGTCGGCACGACTGCCTTCACGCTGAACGACTCGGAGAAGCGCCGAGCTTCCATCGGGAGCTGGTACCAATCGTCACTCGCCAGATTCGGCGACGCGCCGTCGAGCGCGCGTGCAGCCAGATGCGAGAACAACCGCATCGTCGAGGCAACGAACGCGCGCCCAATCACCATCGGCCGCCGCGTCGGTCACCAGCCAGCCCTGCACGTACTCCCGCGTGCCCTCCGTGAGCGCCTGTGGATGCAGCCACGCCGTGCTCTCCATCAACTCGCGTGCGTGCGTGCGTTCACCTCGCGCCGATGCCAGCAACCCCATCGCGGCGATGGTCGAACCCTGCAGCACATCGGTCGTCTGTTCGAGCCGATGCTGGACTTCACCTGTCAACCGCGCAGGCACCACGCCATCGCGCGTGAGCGCACGTGCCTCGGCGAAGATGGGCGATGGGGCTCGACGACACGCTTCAGGGCTTCAAGACGCGCGTGCTGCGTGCGGGCACCAGCACGTTGGGTCCGGACACCGAGCTCTGATTCAGCAGGTCCTGCAGCGACTGCGCAGGCAGCCCGCTCACCGTCTGGTCCGTGTCACCGCGATTGATCGCGATGTAGAGCGTCTGTGTGCCGTCACTCATCGAGTACGCGTACGTGTCGACCGTCGCCGAGATGTTCGTGCGCTTGCCGCGACGAAGCGCTGCGTGATTCTTCCTCAACTGACCCAACGCCGCCACGCGTGAACGCAGCCACTGCTGGTCAGCCGACAGATTGTTCCACTGCATGAAGCGCCGGTTGTCAGGGTCGCCCGCGCCGGGCAGGCCGATCTCGTCGCCGTAATAGATCAGCGGCACTCCGGGGCTGGTCATCAGGAACGCGAAGGCATTCGCCAGGCGCTCGAACGGACGGCGGTAGTTGGGCAGCGTGGGTTGGTTGTTGAACGCGCGGTCTTTGCCATCGGAGTACGGGTCGCCCCACATCGGCATGTCTTCCGCCATGTGGATGACGCGGCCGAGATCGTGATTGCCGATCCACGGGCTCATCAATGAGTTCGGCCCGTAAAATGAATCGTTGCTCGCGACGAGATCTCGCAGCGCAGTCATCGGCGTCTGGCGCATCACCACCGACTGCAGCAGCGACAGGCGCAGCGGGAAGTCAAACTGCCCATCGAGCTTCGTCGCGGGATCCACGAAGGACTTCAGGTACTCCCGGTTGCCGAAGTCGTACGTCTCACCCACGAAGTACATGCGCGGCCGCGGGGTGCGTGTCGCAGCGAGCTTCTCCACCTCGGTTCGCAGCTGCAGCAACCAGGAGTGGTCCACGTGCTTGATGGCATCGAGGCGAAAGCCATCGGCCTTCGTGTCGTCGAGAATGCGTACCGCCTGCGCGACCGTGTAATCGCGCGCCGCCTGCACGGTGTAGTTCCAGTGCGGCAGGTAGTCGGTGAACCAGCAGCGCTGCCCATCGGTGTTCCAGTCGCAGCCACCGCCGCACACACACTGGCCCTTGAAGTCGAGTGACCAGAACCAATCGGGGTGCTGCGCGTAGAGCTTCGACTGCGAGTGCACGTGCACCATCGCGAAGTCGAACAGCACCTGAATGCCCTTCGCGTGCGCAGCGGTGACCAGATCGATGAGGTCTTGTTTCGTGCCGAAGCACGACTCGTATTGCTCGAGGTCGATGGGCCAGTACCCGTGGAAGGCGGAGTACGAACCGTTGGTGCCCGCACCGCTGACCGTGGCGTTCTTCACCGGCACCGTGAGCCAGAGCGTGTTCACGCCGAGCTCTCCGAAGAAGCCGGCGTTCACCTTCTGCGTGACGCCCTTCCAGTCACCACCCTGGTACTGCCCTGCAGGCATCGCGCCCGCCACCGTGCAGTTGTTCACCGCATCACCATCGAAGAAACGATCGACGAACACGAAGGCCATCACCGAGTCGCGCCAGTCGAACGCGCCGAGCTCGGGTGCGGCGGCGGGGCAGGTGAAGACCTCGCAGGTGACGTTCTCGCGCAGGCTGTTGCCGGCAGCAGAGGTCTTCGGGTTCGCCGGGTCATTGACCCAGAGCGTGTTGTTGATCAAGAACTTGTACTGAACGTCGCTGCCGAACCCGA
>JAYTAT010000372.1:0-10650 GCA_043737315.1 Archangium sp. | reverse complement strand
GCATCGGCGCGACGTACTGCTCGAAGATCTGCTTCGCCAGCGAAGGGGCGTCGAAGTCGAGCACGTAGCCCTCGAAGTCCGTCGGGTTCTGCGTACGGTACGTGCCGAGGTAGTAGTCGAGCTGCTTAAAGAAGGTGTTCTCGGTGACGCCCCTTGCCTTCAACGCAGCCGGCATGGGGATGTCGCGCAGCAACAGCGCAATGACCGGTGAGGGCAGCTGGCGTGCGCCGTTGGGGTCCTCGAAATCGGTGCGCATCAGGGTGGCTACGAACAGCGGCGGCGTCGCCTGCCGCGCGAGCTCAGCCTCGGTACCGAAGCGGCCCGGGGACACCAGGCGATTGCGCATCACCGCGCTGGGCCCCGCGTACTCGGTGACGAAGGCGTGCTTCTGCGGCGCAGCGGCGACCGCGGCAGTCACCACCGCGGCGTAGTTGGCGCCACCGTTCATCCAGTCGAGCAGCGCGTCGTTGAGCACCACATGGTGGTAGTTGCGCGGGATGCCGCGGCCGTTGCCCAGCAGGTAGACCTGCACGCCCATGTTCGGCGTCGCGCCGATGCTGGTGAGGATGATGGGGATCATCGGGAGCGCCGAGGGGTACTCGAGCACCACCGGCGTCAGGTCTCCGGTGCTCGCGCCGGCCTTGAGCCGCAGCGCCAGGAAGTACGCGCCTGGGCGGATGTAGGGGCCCACCGCGCCGTCGGTACCTGCGGGCACGAAATAGCCGTTCGTCGAGAGCCACTGGAGCATCGCGGTCTGATCATCCGCGCGCAGCACCGCGTACTCGTACGGGCCCACGGAATCCGTGACCACCAGCGGCGAGCTCGTGCCCGTGTCTGGCGTTCCGAACTGACCGCCGGATTGTCGGGGCGGTGAGGCGCAAGCGAAGAGAGGCACTCCTCCCGAACCGCCGCGACAGGGCGTTCCCTGCACCTGCGTCACCGAGTAAATCGGTTGCGTGGTGGCGCTCAGCTGCGTGAAGACTTCGTCGCTGCCGACCTTCAGCGTGGGGATGGAAGGCAGCGGGAGCAGCCAGCCGAAGTCCTTCGCTTCACCTGCATACTGAATCTGGATGTGCGCGGTGACCTTGCCGTCTTTCACCGAGAAGAGGATGCGCTCTCCGGCCTGCACAATGGGCTCGGCGGCGTTGGGAGGAGCGAAGCAACCGCAGGCTTCGCTGCGTTGACTCCAGGTGAGGCCGATGGCGACGCAGAGGCCGACCACGACACGCGCAAGCTCATTCATCCTGTTCCCTACCGGCCCCGAACGACGCTGAGAGTATGGCCTTTCAGGTCGAGAACTGCACGAGGCGCGTCAGTTCTCCGTCTTCCGGGTCTCTTGCCGAAAGATCCACCCGCAGATCCGGTCTTCATGCGAGCGGGAGAGCTTTTCGAACACCAGCCCAAACCCCTCCGCCTTCACTCTCGCCACCCGGGCCGCGGTGCGAATCTCCATCGACTCCAGATTAAACGCGCACTCCCCCACCACCCCCAACGCCGGCAGAACCAGCTCATCGCCCCTGAGCACGAACGCCCCACCGGCACTCAAATCGACCGTGCGAAACAACTCGAAGCCACCTTCCCAGGCGAAGGTGAATCGCAGGCTTGCCCTCACCCTGAAGAAGCGGCGCCGGTTGATCAGAAGAACTTCACTCCCGCTTCCCTGAGTAACCGGGTCAACCGCTGCATCGGCAGTCCCTGAATCGCGGCGCGGTCTCCCTCGATGCGCTCGAAGATGGCCTGCCCCCGCGCCTCGACCCGATACCCACCCGCGCAGCCCTGCCACTCCCCGGTGGCCACGTACCCATCGAGCTCCTCGTCACTGAGCGGCAGCACGCTGAGCCGCGCGGTATCGACCTCGGTCTGCACGAAGCCCGCGCCAATCACACATACGCCGGTGAGGATCTCATGCGTCTTGCCGCGCAACGAGCCGAGCTGCCTTCGCGCCGCCTCTTCATGCTCAGGCTTCCCCAGCATCTGCCCCTGCAACGAGACCAGCTGATCAGACCCAATCACCAACGCGCGGGGAAAGCGGTCGAACACCGCCCGGGCCTTGCGCTCAGCCAGCATTGCGACCGCATGTTGCGGCGCGGTCCCCGGCGGCACGTCTTCATCGACACCGGGGGCCACGGCCCGAAAGGGAACACCCAGGCCTTCCATCAGCGCGCGGCGGCCGCTCGAGGTCGACGCGAGCAGCAGCTCATCGAACACCACGGCGCTCACTTCAGCGTCGCGCGCAGCTCGAAGTGGCCCGCGGTCATCAGCGGCGTGCGTTCATCGAAGGTGAAGTCGACGTACTTCGCGCCCGACTCGGCTTCGTTGGTGTCGATCTTCGAGCGGCCCACTTCACGATCCTGCACGTCGTAGGCGCGCATCTCGAGGGTGCCGTTGAAGCTCTTCTCGAAGGTGACGTAGGCGGTGATGGTGTGCCGAGCAGTCCCCTGTTCACCCCGTGCCGCGCGAGAGACGCCCAGGCCGTTCTTGGCCACGCTCTCGTGGGGCGTGAACTTCACTTCCATCAGGCCCTTCTCGATGCCGGTGCCCAGGCCCTTCACGAGCGAACCGCCACCTTCAGCGAGTGTCTCGGCGGCTTCTTTGCCTTCCTTCTTCAAGCTCTCGCCGGCGCCTTTGAGCAGCCTGGCCTTCGCGGCGATGAGGAGGTTGCCCTCGTCTTCGGCGGCCTTGAGCTTCTCCTCACGGCTCTGACAGCAGCAGGCAGACAGGCAGAGGGCGGTGGCGGCAATGAACATCGAGCGCATGAGCCAGAGCGTATCTCAGGGTCGGCTCACCGGAAGCCGCTACTCTGTAAATATGAAAAAGGTCCTCGGCATCGATGTGGCGAGCGGCAAGTGGCGCGACAACGGAAGTGCCTTGCTCGAGTTCGATGCGGGTCGCTTCACGCGCGTCACTTCAGCTGCGATTTCGTGGCCACAGCTCGAGCTGACTCCGGCCGCATTGGCGGTTGCCATTCTCGAGTTTTGCATCGTGAACTGCGTCGAGGCCATCGCGCTCGATGGGCCCCAGGGCTGGCGCGATCCAGCTCGGCCCGACTCGAAGCCGGGCGTCGGGCGGCAGTGCGAGCTGCTCTGCAGAACGCAGGGAAAAACAGGCGCGTACCCGAAGACGTATCCATCGACTCAGCGCGCGTGGATTCAGTTCAGCATCGATCTCTTCGATGAGCTGCTGCGTCGACCGCACGTGCGTCTGTTCGAAGGGGGGCCCACGAAGCCAGGCGAGCTGCTGATCATGGAATGTTTCCCCACCTCGACCTGGCGCTCGGCGGGCCTCAAGCCGCTCCCCGGCAAGGCCAAAAGGCCTGCCCTCGAGTCGTGGACCGCGGCGCTCACGAAGGGGTTCTCGCTTCCTGCATTCGTTCCTCACGGCCATGACGATCTCCAGGCCGTCGTGGCGGCGCTGTGTGCGGCAGGGGCGATGGGAGGTCCCTGTTCGGCGCGTCCCCTCGGCTTGCCGGCTGGCGAAGACGCAGCAGGTCGCCGGACGGAAGGAATGATTTGGGACGCCGCCCCCCACTGACGCCATCACTGGCTCGGTCATCAGCTGCACGAAGGAGGAGTCACCTGGAGTCCGCTTGGTGGACTCCGGGGTCACACGTAACCTCTCGCCATTTCAGGGCAACCAGCGGGCACGGCTGTTGAACTGACTCCCCGGCATGACCCGCCTCCCCGTGTTCGCCGTCGTCGGCCGCGCTGCCCCCATCGACTCCTCCGCATGGGAGCAGCACTGCGATCGGGTCCACGACCTCCATGACCGCGCCGACGTATGCCGCCTGATCACCCGCTCACCTCAAGCCGATGAAACCCGCTGTGCCGGGGCGGCGCTCTTCAACGCCTTCCTGTTCGATGGCGACGCGGTGGCGAACGCGCGCGCGATCGACTGCACCGCCACCAAGCGTGACGTTCCCTTGAGCGACACCGAACGATGGGCCCTCGCCTCGATGCGCGCTCATCACCTGACGCCACACGAAGCCGCCACCTTGCACGACACGCTGTTTCGCATCGCCGGCTCCTTCCAGGGAGAGCTCGCCGCCACCCTCGCCGCGCTGCGTGCACTGGGTGGGTACCCCAACACGAGCGCGGCCCACTTCCGCATGGAGCGAATGGGCCTCAACTCCTTCCACTGGAGCGTCACCAGCACCAGCCCCTCCGGCACCGCGCACGCGGATTCATCGCCGCAACCATCAGGCAAACCCAGCGCCACCGAGTTCCACCACGAAGGGCGCTTCATGCACGCGTTCATCGCCGACGTGACGATGACAGCCACCCTCGAAGGAACCACGCTTCGGACGCGCACGATTCAGGGCAAACCGGGTGACGTGCTCCCCACGGCCATCGTCTCGCGCGCGCTGTTTCTCGCGAACGGGCGGGTCCGGAAGGGACCGGTCGAGCGACTCGACCCCGCGAACGGCGAGCCCGTCAGAAGCGCGCTGGGGACCTCAAAGCTGCGAGCAGAACACCCCGGCCGCACGTGCGCGCCGACGCTCTTCTGAGAATAAGACCTCATCGCGGTCTTCGAAGCTGCCGGCTGCTCGAATGCGAACGCAGCGTTGCCGGCGCTCACGGTAAATCAGTGATGGTGTGAGTCATTGCCTGGGTGCGCGTGGTGATGGTCACTCTCGCCCTCGTGCGAGGAATCGTGACTCGGTTCATCCACCCAGTTTTCCAGCGCATCCACGAACTGGCCGCGCAGATCCTCGGCGATGAGCGAGACGATGGCCTCACCGCGGTGTGCGCGCGCGAACCGAATCAAGCGCACCGCCAAAAGGACGGCGCCGATGAGCCCGAAAGGAATCCACCCGCGGGCCACCAACCCCTGACACCTCGTTGTCACGACCGCGGCGCCAGATGTCACCATCACCACCGACTTCGAGCTGAGCTCCCGGCGGGACTCGAACCCGCACCGCACGACGTCAAGGAGGCCTTTTGGAAAACTCGCTTCCCCAGCGGAACCATCTCTGACCCCGCCAGGTGCATCCGCAACCTTGTGCCTCCACGCTTCACCCAGCTCATCACCGACGCGGTAGCCGCTCGTCATGCGCCCTGCTCGGGGCCGGTCTTCACGTTTTCCGGTGCGCTGCCGACTTGCGCCACGGGAGCACGAGCCCCGACGCGCGCGCCGCCCCAGGCTGACGTCAGCTCGCCGCGAAGAGAATCAGCGCGCCGTAGAAGAGCAGGAACACCACGGTGAGCCCCAGCCCCACCTGATTCATCCACAGTCGAGACCCGCCTCGGCCCGACCTCAGCTCGCGCAGGTTCACGATGAAGCTGGCGATCATCACCAGCGGGTTGAGTGCGAAGATGCCCAGCGCGAGCCCCGCCTTCTGCATCCTGCTGGAGTCCTCCGCCGCGTGCACCTGCACCACCTGGTCGCGCAGCGCCCAGCACTTCGGGCACAACGGCGCCGCGTCGGGGCGGGTGCGGCGCTCGCATTCCTTGCACACGAAGGTGCCGCAGCGCTGGCAGGCCCAATCGGCTTTCACCCCAGCATGCGCGGCGCACTGCCCTTCGACGGGTACGGCGATGCTCATACCCGCGCGCGACCGCCCGCACTGAGGTGCGCCTGAATGAGCTGCTCCGCCTGGGGCGAAGGCAACTTCAGTGTCACCGCCGCATCATCGATGAGCGTTGCAAAGGGGTAGACCTTCCTGATGCGAAGCGAGGTCACGGCGATCGCGATGATGCCGCCCACCAACAGCACCAACATCAAGACCGGCCCTGAACCACGCAGGTTGGCGATGGCCGCGCCCCCGGCGACGCAGGCGAGGACCAGCCCCACCACCGCGAGTGCCGCGTTACGGCGCGCGGCCTTCACGTCGTTCCAGCCCTCTTCGCTGAACGGAAGGGTGCCTGTCGCGCTCTTCCGCAGGATCATGAAGAAGATCAGATACAGCACCGGCGCGATCGCGAAGATGGCGATCCACTTGGGGATGAACTGGAACTGCACCTTCTGAAACGTGACCTGGCCGGGCTGACCGGTGACGACGCAGATGCGGGGCAGTGAGAACTCGTTGAGCTCATTCTTGGGAATGACGATGGCCATGTGGCCGGCACCGTAGCAGGCGCGCCGACGCACGGGCCTGGGCGCGGGCTTCGCGTTCTTCTTCGCAGGCAACTGCGCCACGTCATCCAGCATCTTCCGCTCGCTGACGTCTTCGCGCGTTCATCCCAACTCATGGCGCGACGAGAGCCCGCAAAAGAAGAGGGCCGCGTGCGGTGTGCACACGGCCCTCGAAGTTCAAACGCGACTCAGTTGTTGAAGCGGTACGTCGTGAACTGCGCGTCCATGCGCGTGTCCTGGCCGGCCGAGAAACGGTCCATGCAGGAGTCGTCGGTGTAATCCATGAAGTTGGTGATGGGGTCGACGCCGGGGAACTTGGTCCCCGTGCACGTGTCGCGGTTCGCGGGGCAGCCGAAGGCGGGGGACTTCTCTGCGGCGGTGTCACTGACCGCGTCACCGCCCGAGGCCTGGCGAGCGCAGCCGCCCTGGAACGTGTGGTACAGGCCCATCCAGTGGCCGACCTCGTGCGTGCCCGTGTCGCCCAGATTGTAGGGCGCCGCGTCGCCGCCGGGCAGCGACGAGTACAGCAGCACCACGCCGTCGAGGCTGGGCGAACGCGCGTAGCTCGAGGGGAACGTGGCGTAGCCCAGAATGCCGCCCGAGGGATTGCAGGTGTAGACGTTGAGGTCGTCGGCCGTGCCCTGGTGCAGCGCCGCCTTCATCGCGCCCTCGGCGGTGCCGTAGCAGTTGGCGTACCAGTCCGCGTTGGTGGTGCGATCGGTGGAGACGAGGTTGAAGTTCCAACCGGTCGAGGCGTACGCGGCGTTGAGCACCGAGATCTGCGAGCTGATCATCTGCGCGCTGATGTCGCCGTTGCTGATGCCCGCGCCGGTGTTGACCACGTGAAAGTAGACGTTGATGGCGCCGCCGCTGAGCTTCTGCCGCGACACGCCCTGGGTGGTGCCCTCAAGGTGGTTGAAGATCTCCGCCTCGATGCGGCTCTTCTCTGCGTCACTCGGCTCAATGGTCGAACAGCGCTCGAAGCCGGGTGCGAGTTGCACGGGCGAGAGCTGGTAGCCGGGCTGTTCGATTTCGACGGGGTTCACCATCGAGGTACAGGCGGCGGTCGTCAGCGCGAGTGCGGCGATCAGGATTTTCTTCATGTGTGCTCCCTCCCAGGAGTGCTTGCGCAGGTTGTGCGGAAAGCGCGCGAACAATACCGGGAGCACCTACGAGGGCGTCGAGTGCACACCCGCTTTTTTCTGAAAATGAGTGGGAGACTGTAGGCCTTTGTCTCCCTCTCATCCGAAGGAGAAGGGACTTACGTCAACGCGTTGATCAGCTGCGCCGCCGCCGACTCGACATCGTCCGGCATGGTCTGACGGCCCATCGTCAACCGCACCGCACCCAACGCGCGCGCCGCCGGTACCTTCATCTCGAGCAGCACCTGCGGCGGCGACTCGTGACCGTCGTGACACGCAGCGCCCGTCGAGGCTGCGATGCCCGGCACCTTCGCCAACAACGCCGCACCGGTGGTTCCGGGAAACAGCGCGTACACCGTGTTCGGCAGCCGCAAGCTCTTCTCGCCCGCGATGATCAACCCGGGCACGCCCGCCTTGAGCGCGTCAATCAGCTGCTCCCGCAAGCTCATCAACCGCGCCGCTGACTCAGCCAGATCGCGCTTCGCCGCGGCACACGCCGCACCAAACCCCACGATGGAAGCGACGTTCTCGGTGCCCGCCCGCAGCCCGCGCTCCTGACCTGCCCCGGTCTGCACGGTGCTGAGCTTCACGCCCCGCCGCACCACCAGCGCCCCCACGCCCTTGGGGCCGTAGAGCTTGTGCGCCGCCAGCGTGAGCAGATCGAACCCATCATCGGCCATCGAGAGCGGCACCTTGCCCGCTGACTGCGACGCATCGACGTGCAGCAACACCTGGTGCCGCTTCGTCACCGCGCTCAACGTCGGCAACCACTGCAGCACGCCCGTCTCGTTGTGCGCGTGAATGACCGAGAACCAGCGCGTGCTCTTGTTGAGCGCCGCGGTCAGCGCGTCGGCGCTCACCTGGCCCGCTTCATCCACACCCAGCCGCGTCACCTTGACGCCTTCTTCGGAGATCGCATCGGCGGTGCGCGCCGTGGCCGGGTGCTCCACCGTGGTGGTGATCACATGCGCCGCGTCGATGGGGTGGCCCAGGGTGCCGCGCAGCGCCAGCGAGGTCGCCTCGGTGCCGCCCGAGGTGAAGATCACCTCGCTGCCTTCAGCGCCCACCAGCTCGGCCACCTGCTCGCGCGCACGATCGACCGCTGCTTTCGCCTCGCGCCCGTAGGCGTGGCCCGAGGAAGGGTTGCCGAAGTGCGTGGTGAGGTACGGCATCATCGCGTCGACCACCTCGCTGAGCAGCGGCGTGGTGGCGTTGTGGTCGAAGTAGAGCGGCCGCTCCCCGGGCTTCACCGAGGCTCGCCGAACTTGTTCGCGATGAGCGCTCCCACCTCGTCGAGGCAGGCGCGGGCCCCTTCACCGCTGCACCGCACCTGCACCTTCATGCCCTGCGCTGCCGCCAGCATCAGCACGCCCATGATGGACTTGCCGTTGACCGGCTGGCCCTCACACTCGAGCTCGACTTCGCAGACGTACTTGTTTGCCGCCTTCACCAGCTGCGCCGCCGCGCGGGCATGCAGCCCCAGCGCGTTGATGATGGTGAACTCCGCGTCGACCTTCTCCACGATTTTGATCCCCTCGAAAGAGTCTACCAGAGCACGCCCGCCATCGTCGCCAGTGCCGCCGCGCCGTACAACAATGCCAACGGCGGCACCTTTCTCTCCACCAACAACACAGCGCCACCACCCAGTGCCAGGCACGCCGCCCCCAACCACGAAGTGGTGCCGCCCAGCGCCCCGAAGCGCAAGGAAAGCCACACGCCCATGCCGCCCGCCGCGGCCGCAGCCAACGCGCGCAGGCGGTTGCTCCACACCGGCACCTTGAGCTCGGCCAGCCGCGCCACCACCGCGCTGCCGTGATGCAGGCCCGCCACGAAGAGCCAGCCGCGCGTGGCGAGGTGCACGAGGTTGTAGGTGATGAGAAAAATGAGCGGCGCCCACACGCCGAGCACCGGCACCAGCGCCACGCCCACCGCGCCCGTTGCCGGCCGCAGGGACAACCAGAAGAAGCCATCACCCAACGCCGCCAACGGGCCCATCAAGGTGGTCTTGAAGCGCGTCACTTCTTCGGCGGTGCCCTGACCGTTGGCCAGCCGCAGCTCATAGAAGAGGATGCCGCCCACGATGGCCGCCGAAGCGTACGGGTGCGTATTGAACGGCGTGAAGTGACGGCGCATCGCTTCGGCCCGCGCGTCAGCCTGGGGATACAGGTACGGCCAGGCCGGCTCGAGCGCGTAGAGCAACCCCAGCGTCTGCATCGCCTCGGGCGAGAACCCGGCCTGGATGAAGAGCGTCCGCAGCGCGATGCGCACCAGGGTCGAAAGGGGCAACGTGACGACGGCCGGCGGGGCGATCATCCCCACACCTGGGCGCCGTACATCACGCCGGCGGTGCACGCGCCCGCCACCAGCGCGATGCGCAGCCGCCGGGGTGCGTGGCTGCCATGCACCGCCACCGCAGACGCCGCCACGCCCATCGCAGGGTACGCCCACGCGAGCCCCCTCAACACCGGCAGGGGCAGCTGCGACTCGAGCGCCTCCACGCGCGGGCCCGCCGCTGCTGCCAGCCCGCAGATGAGCCCGTAGAAAACGAACTGCGGCCACATCGCGCGCAGGTTCTGAGCGGCCACTGCGTGCATGTTGCCCTCGACCGCAGCGCTCAAAGCGCGGCCGAAATATTTTCGTGCGCGCAGGTCGAGGTGGTTCTCCAGCAGCCGCCCCGCGCGGCCGAACGGCGCGCAGATGAGAATCGAGAGCGCCCAGATGGCGGGCGTCGCATCGCTGCCCGAGGCGTGCCCGATGCTGGCGGCCAGCCCCGCGGCGGCGACGGCCGGCAAGGTGTCGTGGTCTGCGTGCGCCCCACCCAACGACGCACCGCCCAGGTGCAGCAGCTCGAACACCAGGCCGATGAACAACCCCGCGAGCACGTCTTCACACAACAAGCCCGTCACCGTCGCGGCGACCAGCGGCCGCGAGACCATCGCCTGCAGAAAGGCCCGGCGCTCGAGCGCCATCAAGCCTCCCCACACGCTGGTCAACAGCAGCTGCGTGAAAGTCACCTCCCGATTGTCGCCAGCTCTTCTGTTTCTGCGCGGACTTTTCCGAAGATTGAGAGAAAGGTGGGATGGCGTCGCACCTCAGGAGCACAGGTATTCCCACGCCCCACCTCCGTGCTACAGACCCGACATCAACGCGTGGGCAGCAGGGGAGTTGCCCACCTCAGCCCGGTACTGAAATGAACGACAACTTGATGAGCCGAGGAATTTTCCTCGTGGCGGCACTTGCCTTGACGGCGTGCCCCTCGGGAAAAAAGTGCACCACCAACGCTGACTGCACGAGCGGACAAAACTGCAGCGTGATGTCTGGCACCTGCGTCGCGGGTGGTAGTGGCGGCAGCGGCGGTGGCAACACGGGCGGCGGCAACACCGGCGGCGGCGGCGGTGGCAACACGGGCGGCGGCAACACCGGCGGCGGCGGCGGC
>JAYTAT010000371.1:0-1656 GCA_043737315.1 Archangium sp. | reverse complement strand
GCAGGCTGAGGGCGCATCAGACTTTGATGGACACGCCCGACGCGTCGCGCACGCACTCCGCGACCCATTGACCCAGCTCGAGGCCCTTGCCCTTGTCATCCATCCACCGGCCGTCGTCGCCGCGCGAGAAGTGAACGCCGGCGCTCTTGCCCGCGACCCAGATCTGGTTGACCGCCTTCTGGGTGTTCACGATCACCTTGGTGCCCGTCTTCGGGGCCAGGATGGTGACCATGTCGCCGGTGGCATCACACTCGATCAGATCGGGATCCACCGCGTCGACCGCGGCGACCAGACGTTTGAAGAACGACGAGACCGAAGCGGCGTAGCTGGCGTCCATTGCTCAGAAAACTAAACCCTCAGGGCGCTTCCTGCAGCGATCCTTCGAAGATGGGCTGTCCGGGCGCGGCGTAGAAGAGAAGCTTGCCGGCCGCGAGGTTGTCGTCGGGGCGCTCGATGCCGATCACCGTGCCGGGCTGCACGGGCTTGGGAAACGAAGGCAGCCCCAGAAAGTGCGCGGCGATGGAGCCCATGGAGGGCTGGTGGCCGACCAGCACGACGGTCTCGCCCAGCCGCTCTGCCAAGAGCCCTTCGATGGCGCCCACCGGGCCGTCGGGAAACAGCGTGCGGTTGGCCCGCATGGGGCCTTCGTAACGGAGTGCCTGGGCCAGCAGCGTGGCGGTCTGCACGGCGCGCACGAGCGGGCTCATGAAGAGCACGTTGGGCATGCCGATGCGGGCGACCAGGGCCCCGAAGTGGTTCGGAAGAGCGAGCCGGGCGCGAGACGTGAGGGAGCGCGCTTCATCTTCCAGACCTTCGGGGATGTCGGCGTCGGCGTCTCCGTGACGGATCAGAAAGACTTTCACGACGCGGAGCCTGTCAGAACCAACCTCTGCGCGCGACACCCTTGCGCAGTCAGTCGCATCGGCCGACCATGCGCCGCGATGCGTTGGCTGGGTCTCACCATCCTCTTTATGGGTTGTTCCCGCACCCCCGCCCCCCTGGGACCCGCAGATTCAGGTGGATTGGCGGTGGAAGAGCTCGACGCCGGCCCCCTGGTGACCGAAGTCCGCCTCGCCGCGTGGCTGCGTTGGCAACGCGCTCTGACCGCCCTGCCTGGCATCAACCGGGCCGATGGGGGAGCTGATCTCCGGGCCCGCGCCCGTCAAGAAGCGGCGCTGCTGGCTGACGCGGGGCTCACCTCAGACGAGGCCGACGGCATCGAAGCGGTGGTGGCGGCGGTGGTGGCTGAACGCAACGTGGCGCGGCTGACCGGGGCCGATGCCCTGCACCAATTTCGGCAGGGCATGACGCACCTGAGCGTGGAGCAGCGGCTCAAGGCCGAAGCGGCGCTGGCAGATCTGCAGGTGAAGTCGGCGCAGGGTTCGTTGGTGCAGGTCGAGGCACAACACGGTGTCGAGGCGGTGCGAGTGGTGTTGACCCGTGAGGCTGAAGTGACCAAGACGTGGGACGCGCTGCTCGAGGTGCGAGGAGACAAACGATGACCACCCAACGCCGTGGCAGCTGGCTCGATGGCGAAGCCGCGCTCTCCCGAATTCTTTCCCGTCAGCTGGGCCCGGCCTGGGAAAAGGCGCAGCCCCGCGTGCAGCGCATGGGTGAGCAGGCGGCCAATGAAGGCTCGTTGTGGGCCGCGCAGGC
>JAYTAT010000370.1:0-4356 GCA_043737315.1 Archangium sp. | reverse complement strand
CTCGGGCCTCTTCGACCTTCGCAGCCTGCTTTTTCGCGGCACCGGGGTTGAACGCGTCGTGTACGGGAATGACGGTGAAGCGGGCAGCGCGCTCGAGGGCGGCCTCGGCGGCCCCTTCCAACGCGCCCTGCTGCTGCGAAGCGCGCAGGTCTTGCGAGACGACCACCACGGCGATGCGCGGGCCACCTGCAGCCAGCGTCAGCTGGGTCAGGAGTTCAGGCGCAGAAGCCCGAGCGGGCGGCGGGCGAACCAGCGCCACCACCAGGAATGAGACGAGGCAGTGGAGGGCCAAAGACACGGGCCTGCTCGACGGGCGCATGGCGCGCATGGTCGCTCACCCCGGCGTCCAGCGCCACAGTTACGCAACGCCGACGGCAGGAGAGGAGCACGGGGGAGACAGACCACGTCGTGACTCACGCCTCGTGATCAGGCTCCACGAAGCACCAGCGAATCTCCGGGGCGCGGTTGTGCACGGCCTGCTCGAAACTGTTGATCGAGTCGACCACCTCCTTCGTGGTCAGCCCCGCCTTGATGCGCACCTTCATCGCCACCAGCACTTCGCCTGGCCCCTGCTGCACGGTGATCAACCGCAGCACCTCTTCGATGTTCGGGTGCTCCGGCACGGTGGCCTTCACCGCTTCGTTGATGTGCTCGTCAGCCGCTTCGCCGATGAGCAACGACTTGACCTCGGTCGCCAGGAACACGGCCACCGCGATCAACACCACCCCTATCAACATCGAGCCTATCGAATCGAACACCCCGTTGCCGGTGATCCACGCCAGCACCAGCGAGATGATAGCGATGGTCAGGCCCAGCACCGCTGCCGAGTTTTCCCCGAAGAGAATGATGAGGTCAGAATCTTTCGTGCGCTTGAGGTACCGCATGAGCGAGAGCGAGCCGCGCCGCTTCTTCATCTCCTTCAGGTTGCCCCAGGTCGCCCAGCCCTCGAGCATCATGGAGAACACGAGGATGCCCAGAGCCATCGGCACGTGATCGACGGGCTCGGGCGTGAAGAGCTTGTGCAGCCCTTCATAGATGCTGAACACACCGCCGCCCGAGAACAGCAACAGGGCCACCACGAAGCTCCAGAAATAGAGGTCGCGGCCGTAGCCCAGCGGGTGCGTCTGATCGGGCTCCCTCGCCGACTGCCTGACCCCGAGCAGCAGCAGCAGCTGATTGCTGCAGTCGGCCGCCGAGTGGAGCGTCTCTGCCAACATGGCGCCTGAGCCTGTGAAGACGGCAGCGACCCCCTTGGCGAGCGCGATGCATGCGTTGACGGCGAGCGACTGAAAGATCTGTTTGGTATTTCCGGCCACTTGGAGAGCGCACCTTAGCGGGCGCCCGCCGAATGTCAGCGGTCCTTCGGTGCCCTGGCCGTCGAGCGGCCCTCACCTGCACCGTTGAGGCTGTTCAGGTACGAGAGCGCGATCTTCAGCTGGTAGTCGGGCAGCTTGTCGCCCAGGTCCCACGGCTTCAGGTTGTCGGGCAGCGAGATCTTCAGCGCCGAGAAGTCGGGCCCTTCGCTCTCGCCCTTGAAGTGACGCTTGAGATCCTTTTCGCGCAACTGGTCGGCCTTGGTGAGCTGACCACCTTCGACTTCCGGCACCACGAAGTCGGGAAGAATGCCCCGTTCCTGGATGCTCTTGCCCGAAGGCGTGAAGTACCGCGCGATGGTGAGCTTGAGGCCCGAGCCGTCTTCCATCTCGATGACCGTCTGCACGCTGCCTTTGCCGAACGTCGGCGTGCCCATCACCACCGCGCGCCGGTGATCCTGCAGGGCGCCCGCGACGATCTCGGAGGCCGAAGCGCTGCCCGCATTCACCAGCACCACCACCGGGTACCCCTTCTCGGTGTCGCGATCCTTGGCCCGCTCTTCCGTCACCTGGGTCGATGAACGGCCGCGGGTTGAGACGATGGCCAGCCCGCCGTTGAGAAACCGATCGCTCACCGCGACGGCTTGGTCGAGCAGCCCGCCGGGGTTGTTGCGCAGGTCGAGCACGAGGCCGCGCAGCTCCTTGCCGCCGTTCAGACCCCGCAGGCGCTCCAGCTCCTTGAAGAGCGACGCATCGGTGCGCTCCTGAAAGTTCTTCACCTTGATGTGCCCGATGCCGCCCACGAGCGCGCCTTCGACCGACGCGATGCGAATGTGATCTCGAATGATCGCAAACTCACGCGGCGCGGTGAACCCCTCGCGCATGATGGTCAGCATCACCTTCTTCCCCGCGGGGCCACGCATCTTCTGAATCGCGCGCGCCAGCTCCATGTTGCGGGTCGACTCATCGTCGATCTTCATCACCTGGTCGCCCGAGCGGATGCCGGCGCGTTGCGCGGGCGTGTCGTCGATGGGCGCGACCACCACGATGTTGTCGTTCTTCTTGGCGATCTCGATGCCCAGGCCGCCGAACTCGCCCGAGGTGTCGATCTTCATCTCTTTGAAGACGTCGGGCGGCATGAACTGCGTATGCGGGTCGAGCGTCTCGAGCATGCCCTTGATGGCGCCGTGCATGAGCTGCTGCTCGTCGACCTGCTCGACGTAGTTGTTCTGCACGTACGACAGCACGCGCGCGAACAACTCGAGCTGGCGGTACGTCGCCTCAGCGCGGTTGACGGGTTGTGGTGGAGGGGCGCCTGCCAGAGCGACCGAGCCGATGACGACGACGAGGACGGAGGTCACACCAGCCAGGCGCATGATTCTTCATCCTAAGAGGCACCTGCCCCTCGGCGCACGGCACACGCGTCGACCGATGTCTGGCGGTGTAGGTAAACCCCCAGTCTTCAGGACTTGGGAGGCAGGACAGGGGGGAGGCAGCGGTCGGGAATCACCAGCGCAGGGGGTACGGGGCAGTTGGTGCAGGGGCCCCGGAGCGGAATGTTCAAGGTCCGCCCCACCCTCAGCGCCGTCGAAGTGAGCCCGTTGGCCTTCTGGATCAGCTTCACGCCGCTGTTGTAGCGGGTGGCAAGGCCGCCCAGCGTGTCGCCCTTCTTCACGCGGCAGATGACCACGTTCTGTTCTGGCTGCCTGGCGAGCAGCGGGAGAATTCGGCGGCCGAGCTCCTGGCTGCGCGCCGCGAAGAAGCGCACGTGAAAGTGATCGCGATGCCTCCGCGCATGTTTGACCAGGGAAGCAGCGCCGTTGTGAAACAGCTTGTCGAGCCAGGTCTTGTCTTCGCCCTGGTCGAGCGCGAAGGCGTAGAGCCGCGCCTGAATGCGCTTGTCGACCAGCACGAACTCGATGTCGGCAAAGGTCACCAAAGCCTTGAGCAGCGCCCAGTTCAGCGACAGATCCATCGCCAGCTCGCGCATCTTCGACAGGTGACCTGGGTCTTCGGTGCGCGGGTAAAAGAACCCCAGATCCACGTCTCGGCCAGCCTGGTGACTCTGGTGGGGGCGCAGGTAGCCGCCCACCTTCTTGCCGATGTGGTTGATGCGCAGGGGCGCGGCGTCGGCGAATTGCTCGCGAACCGAAGTCGCGGCGGCGATCAGAAAGTCGACGGTCTCCTGCGTTCCGAACGCGTTGTTCGAGTCGACCACCTGCCACGCCTCACCCGGGGGCAACGAGACGCCGTTGACCAGCCGCCCCGCTTCAGTCACGCCCACGCTGATGGTGCCCAACGACTCGGGCGCTTCGACCCATCGGCGGGTCAGCTCTTCGTCGGTCAGCTCAGAGGTGTAGCGGAGCCCCGCATCAGCCAGCGCTTCGGCGATGGTGGCCTCGACCTCGGCTTCACCTTCTTCATCGGCGGCTTCGTCGTCTGCCTCGTCTTCGGCAGCAGGCGCCTGGGTGAGCACCGGCCCTGCGTCCGGCACGGGCTCAACGCCCGCGTCAGCCCATACAGGCGCGGCGAGCAGCAGCGAGAGGAGCAGCGCACGAGCCATCAGGGTCTGCTTTCTGGCGTCAAAGGACGTGAGACGTCAAGCAGCCTGGACCAGGCCTCGACTCACCGCGAATTTTTGAACCCGCTCCACGAAGGCCCGGGGGTGTTCCATCTGCGGCATGTGCCCGAACCCCTTCACTTCGTGGATCTCGGCGTGTGCGGGCAGGTGCGTGCGAAAAAAGTCGAGGCCCTCGTAAGGGAGCAGCTTTTCGCTCTGCCCCCAGATCAAGAGCGTGGGCATTTTCAGCGCGCTGAGCTGCGCACCCTGCACCAGATCCGCAGTGGAGATCGCCGCCACGATGCTCTTGACCGTCTCGCTGCTCATCATCTTGCGCAGCTCGTCTGCGAAGAGCAGCAGCGAGAGCGGCGGCTTCACGAACAGTTTGCGAGCGAGCACGCGCGCACCCTTCGCGTCTCGCACCTGGAAACTTTCGAGCAGTTGTTGAAAACGCGCCTCGGTGATCTGCGCGCCTGCAGGCGA
>JAYTAT010000369.1:0-4356 GCA_043737315.1 Archangium sp. | reverse complement strand
ACCGCTCGAACGCCTCAGCGCTGTTGAGGTCTCAACGCGACTCGACGCATCAGCTGCTCGCCGAAAAACTGCACAACACCAGCTCGGTCGACTTGATTCTGGTCAGCAAGCGCATGTTCCTCGACTGGATCGCAGGTGAGCTGCTCAGGGAGCGTGCCGCCGCGTAAAGATCCAGAGCCCGCGCCAACTCGATCGGGGTGACCGGCGTCTCGCCGGTGCCCACATCGAGGTTCACACCCCGCCCGTCGAGCGCTTCAGGGAACGAGAACCGAGACCGACAACGAGCCGCTCGCCGACGGCGCCGTGCCGCTCGAGGGAATCAGCTTCGCCTTCACCGCGTAGGTGCCATCGAGCTGCAGGCCCGTCTTGTCATCGAGGGGAATGCTGGCCGAGAAGACCTTCGACTGCCCCGCCGCCAGCGTGACCGAGGTCAGCGCGAACGTGCACGCGCGGCCATCAGACAATTTGCGAACCACCGCACCCGACGACGACACCAGCTCCACGTCGAACTGGCAGCCGGTCGAGAACTGCCAGGTCTTTGCGGTCGAGCCGGTGTTGCGAAGCTCCAACGCCACGCGCGCCGAGGCGGTCTGCGCGTTGCTGGGGCAGGGCGTGGTGATGCAGCGGATGGTGTTGGGAATCGACACGTAACTGGCCTGATCGAGCGTGACCTTCGCCGTGATGTCGGCCTCAGGCGCGACCGGGATGACCTGGCCATTCACCTTTGCGCTGACGAGCGTGAAGCGCTGGTTGTGGCCGCTGCGGAAGGACACCAGGCCGACGTTGGGAACGAAGGCGAGCTCGTTGAACGCCTGGGGAGCGCAGAGCACGGCGGGGTCGGAGACCTGCGCGAAGCTGATGGTGCGCGTGTCTGAGAACGTGCCTGCGGGGGTGGTGACCACCGTGCCCGTCGAGAAGCGGCGGCCCACGAGGCCGGTGCACAGCTCGCTCGAGGTGCGCCAGGCGGTGGTGGTGAAACCGAACCGAACGAAGGGAACCCACGCAGCGCCGCTCCACATCATGAGCGAGCTCGAGGCGTCGGTGGTCAGGCCCACCCAGGTGGGGTTGGGAAAGAGGCCGGTGAGCAGCGCCATACCGCCGCCGGCCTGGCTGAGCGTCACGGTGCGGGTCACGCCGGCGGTGTTCTTGAAGGTCCAGCTGTTGCCGGCCTGCAGGGGAAACCAGGTCGACGAGCGGCTCGTGCTGGTGAGCTCAGCGTCGTACGTCTCGGTGCCGTCGAGCTCGGTCTCTTCTTCACCGATGACGGCGAGCGCATCAGGACCGCAGGCGAACAGCGACATCGCGACCAGCGACAGCAGAATGGAACGCTTCATGGTTTCGGCCCCCTCGGAAGACATCAGGTGGGCAGCCGTATGCCTATGTCCTACACGCCCTGTCAACCAGGTCCGGTGGGGTAGGTGGCAGCCAGACCAGCAGTGCGCAGCTCACCGGGTCTGGGTGGGGGCAGCAATTCACCCGTCGCGGCCGCGCGGATGATGCGGGCGATCTGCGCTGCGCCGTCGGTGAACAAGGCCGGCCCCGGCTGCAAGATGAAGGCGCTCTTCACTTCGTAGAGCTGGTCGCTCTTCACCGCGCTGACCTGCTCCCACCCCGGGCGGCCGATGATCTTCGCGCGTTTCGCCTTCCGGCCGCACCAGCTGGCGATGATCAACTCAGGGTCGCGCGCGGCCACCACGTCGGGCGTGAAGATGCGGCCTTTGGCGCCCTGCTGCGTTCTGGTCTCGACGCAGACATCGTCGCCGCCCATCAGCTCGATGAGCTCGCTGCACCAGCGAATGCCCGAGATGAGCGGCTCGTGCCACTCCTCGAAGAACACCCGGGGCCGTTTCGGGAGCGACGCGTTCTCCTGGGCGAGGCGCTTCACGTTGGCCTCGAGCTCGTCGGCGAGAATTTCCGCTTCACGCGCCGCACCGACCAACGACCCGATCACCCGCACCGTCTGGAGGATCTGCGAGAGCGAGCGCTGATTGAACAGGTAGACAGGCACACCGCGTTTCGCGAGCTCGGCACCGAGCGCCGCCTGCAGATCAGAAAACCCGAGCACCAGGTCTGGCTCGAGCGCGAGGATCTTCTCGAAGTCAGCGTCGAGGAAGCTGGAGACCTTCGGCTTCTGGCGCGCCTCCGTGGGCCGCACCGTAAAGCCGCTCACGCCCACCACCCGGTCTCCGAGCCCCAGCCGGTAGAGCGTCTCGGTGGTCTCCTCGGTCAGACAGACGATGCGCCGGGGGTACCGGGGCGCGCTCTCAAGCAAAGCGCCGCTCATTTCCACGCCAGCGTCAGCTCGACCCGTTCAGCGGCCGTCTTTTCCCAGGTGGCGAACGGGGTCTTTCCGTAGAACGCCCCGAAGAGGCTGCGCACCAGGCCCACGTAGAGCTGCAGCGGCAACACCTCTTCCTTGAACACCAGCTTCGCGCTCACTTCACCCGCTTCGCTCACGAACCGGTTCCCCGGGGCGATCATCGGGTCGAGCGTGGAGAGCAGCGGCTTGAACAACGCGCGCGGACCCGAGCCCTTGAGCGTCTCGAGCGACTTGCCGAACGGCGACTTGAGCAGCGCATCCATCGTGTAGAGCCCGAGCTGCTCAAAGGCGTCATCGACGCTCTGCGTCTTCGGAGCGAGCAGCTCGACCGACTTCCACAACATGCGCAGGAACTCTGCGGTCGGATAGGTGAGCGAGTCGACGTACGCGCGCGGTTCGAGAGCGGCCTTCCTCACCTTGGGTTCTGCGGCCGGCCCCACGGAACGCAGCACCGCGTCGACCAGCGCATTGAAGAACATGCCGCGCATGTGATGGCTGGGAAGCGTGCTGGCGATGCGCGCTTCGAGCTCCTGCGCGTCGAGCACGCGGGTCTGGTTGGCGCGCACCTTGTTGGGCGCCCGAATCTGCGGCGGCTCGATGGCGACGGCCGACCTGTCGGTGGACAACGTGACATCGGCGGCAGGCAGCGGCTGCAGCTCAACGTCGTCGGGGAAGAGCTGCTTCATGAACGCGGCGAGGTGCGCGTTCGTCGCGGGCAGGCGCTGCTTGGTGAGCCAGCTCTCGATGGCATTCTGAAACGCGGCCGCGCTCTGGTACCGCTCGGGTACCTCGCGCGAGAGCGCCTTGAGCACCACGGCATCGAGCGACTTGGGCACGGCGCGAACAAGCATCGAGGGTGGATGGATCTCGGCGCCCACCACGGCTTGCAGCGTGTCGGTCTCGTTCTCACGCTTGAAGAGCCGATCGGTGCAGAGGATTTCCCAGAAGACGGTGCCCAGGCCGAAGACGTCACTGCGGCCGTCGAGCTGTTTGCCGTAGGCCTGCTCGGGCGACATGTACGCGTACTTGCCCTTGATGATGCCGGTGGCCGTGCGCACCAGCTTGTTGGCGGCCTTGGCCACGCCGAAGTCGATCAGCTTCACCACGCCGTTGAAGCCGATGAGAATGTTCTGCGGGCTCACGTCGCGGTGGATGAGGTCGAGTGGCTGGCCTGAAGGCGTCTTGGCCTGGTGTGCGAAGTCGAGCGCCGCGGCGGCGTCGGCGATGACGCGGCACTTGAGGGCCAGCGGCATCGGCGTGCCCTTCTCGAGCGCGTGCACCACCACGTCGCGCAACGAGAGGCCGTGCACGTATTCCATGGCGATGAAGTACTCGCCCTTGTCTTCGCCGAGGTCGTAGATCTGCGCGATGTTCGGGTGATTGAGCACCGCCGCGATGCGGGCCTCGTCGAAGAACATGTTCACGAACTCCTGATCTTCGCGGAGATGTTGCAGGAGCGTCTTGACCACCACGAGCTTCTCGAAGCCGACGGGGCCCTTCATGCGCGCGAGGAAGACCTCGCCCATGCCACCCACTGCGAGCTTCTTGATCAACTCATACTTACCGAGCGTCTGCGACACGGGCCCTGACTACCCCAATCTTCCCCGCCCCGCACGCGGGAGAGGGCCAGGGTGAAGGGCTTTTCTGTACTACGAGCACGCCATGGATGAGTTCGGCCTGATCGACAGCTTCGTCGCGCAGTTCAAAGTCGCCCCCTCCCCCAGAGGACCTGGTGACGACTGCGCGGTGCTCCCCCGCCAGGGCCGGTCGTGCGTGACCACGGACGCGCTGATCGAAGGAGTCCACTTCACGCGCCAGTTCACCTTCGAAGACATCGGGCACAAAGCGCTCGCCGTGAACCTCTCAGACCTGGCCGCGATGGGAGCGCAACCGACCTGGTTCACCGTCGCATTGGGCCTGCCCGAAGACGTCACGGCCACCGACCTGAAAAAGCTCGGCCGCGGAATGGCAGCCCTGGCGAAGGCCCACGACGCCGAGCTGGTGGGAGGCAACATCACCCGCTCCAAACAACTCTC
>JAYTAT010000368.1:0-4364 GCA_043737315.1 Archangium sp. | reverse complement strand
CGGCCGCGCACCCCCCCGCGACGTCGGCCGAGCTGCAGGCGCTGATCGATGGTCTGTTCGCCACCGAGTTCGCCTCAGAGCGGCAGAAGTTCGCGGTGCCGTCTTGAATGCACTTCGAGTGGGCGCCCTCGCGGGGTTGCTGGCCGCGTGCAATTCAGGCCCGGCTGAGCCGCTCGCCAAGGCGTGGACCACGCGCGACTTCTCGAAGCCCACCGGCAACTTCGGCGGTTTTTTTCCCAGCGAGCTGCTGGCGCTCGAGGGCGACCCGCTTCGTTTTCAGCCGGGCAACCAAACGGGCGGCAACGGGCTCATCCTCTTTCCGGCGGTGGCCGATCGGAAGGTCGCGGCGTTCTTCATCACGGACATCTGGCAGGCGCATCCCGAGCCGTGGGTGCAGCCGGTCTGGGCGCCGCTCGACGAGAACGGGGAAAAGGTACAGGGCGTGTCGAACGTTTTTCCCGTCGACGTCGACTCGACCTTCTATTCGCCGTTCTGGCGCGCTGAGCTGCTGCTGACCCCGGGGCTGACGCCGACGACCTTTCGCAGTGGCCGTGACGTGTTGAACGCGAAGGTGGAGCGCCGCTCGGGCGCGATCATTCTGTGCCCCATCGTGCCGCTGGGCACCCGCATCGCAGGCGATGACTCGGGTTCGAAGGAGCCGCTCACCTTGCGGCCGGTCAAAGTGCCCACGAAGACCGCCCCAGCGTGGGTCGATCGCCGCGAGGTGGCCTATCTTCCCGTGGGTGGCGACCGGGTGCAGGCCGATGGGCAGAACCTGCGCGAGGCGCTGGCGTATTTCTTCGTGAGCGCTGCCGGGCAGCGGCCCCTGCCGCTGGCGACCGTCCTGTCCGCCGAGCCGACCCGGAACAGCCTGGTGCGGCGGGTCGACGTGGTGATTCCCCCGAAAGGGGCGCCCTTCGTGCCTTCGAATCGGCCTGAGTTGAAGGCGCTGCTCGAGGCGCGCGACGTGGCCGTGCCGATGGTGAACCCAGCGCTCGATGCGTTCCCCGAATATGCGCTGCGCGTGGCGACCAACGCTTCGTGTTTCGAAGACCCCGCGTTCCCGGCTGCGTGCACCTGGCTCGACACGCCGGCGGTCCTCGACGCCCTGCCCGTGGATCGACGAATCGTGCAAGACGTGCAGCTGGCGATTGGCGTGGTGTTGCCTTGAGGAAGTTGTTTGCGCTCCTGCTGCTGATCTCCGGCGTCGCGGTGGCTGAAGAAGAAGTGGTCGACGTCGCCGAAGACGAGAGCGGTGACGGCTTCACGGCCGACGAGGCGAAAGAAGAGTCGTTGCGGCTCACGGGCTACATCGACGTGGGGCTGGTGAAGGCCACCGGCAACGGCACCAGCTTCAGCGCTTACGACACCCGCTCGCCGCTCGACTACGGCGTCGACGCCTTCGCGCCCGCGGTCAATTCACGTGGCGAGGTGGCGAGCACCGATACGGGCGGCCGCTTCACCAACGCGTTTCTTCCGCGCTCGGTGGGCATCGGCAGCGCGCCTTCATTTCTCATCAACACCGCCAGCGCCGACGTGCGCTTTCAGCCGCGCGGGCTGCCCATCTTCCTCTTCGCGCGCATGCAGCTGATGCCCAGGCTGTCGTCGACCGGCGACTCGACGCGGGTGGAGCTGCAGCAGGCCTTCGGCCGCCTCTCCCCGCTCAAGAACCACGAGTTGGCGCTGTTCCTGGGCCGTTTCGATTCGGTGTTCGGCATCGAGTACCTGGAGAACGAAGCGAACCTGCGGCCCGGCGTCACGCCCTCGCTCATCGCCCGCTACACCACCGGCCACGGCCTGGGCGCGAAGGTGTTCTATCGCTTCCAGCTGCCCGCCCTCTGGTCGGCGTTCAGCTTCAACCTCGCGGCCACCAACAACGGCACGCGCATCGAAGCGCTGGCGCCGGTGGATGCCAGCCTCACGGGCCACTTCGTGGGCTCTGGCCGCATCGGCTACGAGCTCAATCTTCAGCGCCTGCAGGTGAAGCTGGGTGCCAGTGGCCTGCTCGGCCCGCGCAACGATCAACGCTCGCCCACCGCATCGCAGATGGCGCTCGCGGGTGACCTGCGGGTCTCAGCGTTCGGGTTTTCACTGGCCGGTGAGTTCCTGCGGCTGATCGACGAACACGCGCCCGCGGGCGGCAAGGTGACGGGCCAGGGCACAGGCGAGCTCGCGTCGGGCTTCGCAGTCTGGGGCGGCTGGGGCCGGCTCTCGTATTCGCTGCCGTGGAAGACCGAGGTGCTCACCGGCATCACCCTGATGGGGCGCTACGATCGGCGCGCGGCGCAGTTCGAGGGCTACACCGAGGTGCAGACCGATCGTTTCACCGTCGGCGCCCGCATCGACCTGTGGGACGTCTTGGCCCTCAAGCTCGAGGCGCTCTTCAATCGCGAGCTCTCGGGCGCTCCCAACGTCGAGAACGACGTGTTCACTTCATCGGCTGTCTTCACCTGGTGAGAACCTCATGCTGCTCGCGTTGACCCTGCTGCTGTCTGCCGCACCCAAAGCCGACGCCGGCGTGCCGTGGCTGGCAGAGTCGCTGCCGCTGCAGCTCGCGGTTCGTTCACCTGAAGACCTGGCCTTCAAGGCCGCGGTCGAGCGCGAGTACCTCATCTTCAACCTGCTGGCGGGTGGAAAGGTCGCGTTGGATCGCGGCGACTACCAGGGCGCAGCCACCCGGTGGGAGTCGCTCCTGCGTACGCCCCATCTTTCCGCTGAGCTCGACGCGCTGGTGCGCCCGCTGGCGAAGCAGGCCCGCGCGAAGGTGGGTGGAGAGGCCGCTCCGATGCCCGAGCCGACCATCACCATGACGCCGATGGAACCTGAGCCGCCCGTCGCCACAGCGGCGCCTACCCTCATCGCCGTCTCAGGGGTGATTACCGGCGGTGGTACCCATGGGCCTGGGGGCGCTGTGGTGGTGCTGCGCCGCGCCGGTGGAACGACGCCCAAGCCGAGGGCCACGCGCGTGAAGGCGGTGGTGCAGAAAGACAAACGTTTCGTGCCGCACGTGCTCGCGGTGCCGCAGGGCGCGACGGTCGAGTTCCGCAATGACGATGAGCTGTTCCACAACGTCTTCTCGCTCAGCAAGCCCAACGACTTCGATCTCGGGCTCTACAAGAGCGGTGCGCAGCGAGAGCAGGTCTTCCCCACCGCGGGCCCGGTGCAGCTGCTGTGCAACATCCACGCGTCGATGAACGGCTGGCTCTACGTGTCTGACTCGCCGTGGTTTGCGCAGGCCGATGGCAATGGCCGCTTCACGGTCAAGAACGTGCCGCCGGGTCAGTACGAGCTGGAGACCTGGCACGAGTGGTCCCTGCAGCAGGTCAAGCAGCAGGTCAAGGTGACCGCGGGCATGGCCGAGTTGGCGATCAACGTCGACGGCGACCGCCGCGCACCGGCCTTCGTTCTCGACAAGGCCGGCAAGCAGCGGCAGCCGCAGCTCGGTTACTGAGTGGCGCTGGCGCCTTCGGCCTGACTCGCGCGCGCAGGCGGGCGGGTGTGGCCCTTGTCGCAGAACAGGCTGCCATCAGCGTCGTTGCGGCGCATGCCCCGGCCACACATGCGGCACGAGGGCAGCATCTTGTCGGCTGAAGCCGAAGCGACGCGGATCGCAGGCGTGGGCGGCGTCAGGGTGGGCGCGCTGGGCGCAGCCTGCGCTGCAGCCGGCTTGAGGCGCGCCAGCTCTTCGCTGACCTTCGAGAGAAGCTCGCCTCGCACGCCCTTGTATTTGGACTGGAGCTGGGCCAGCTGCTGCATCATTTCCTGAAACTGGGCCTCGCGGCCTTCGTCGAAAGTCGACTTCATGGTGGTGCTCCTCGTTCGAAATGCGCTGTGACGAACACAGTGATCACCCGCGATCTTCCGCGCAACCCCTCCGGCGGCGGCAGATCCACTCCAGAGCAGAAGTCGAGTGCGAGTCAGAGGTTCCACGATCGCGCTGATCGGGAATTTTTCGTATCGAGCCGACGGCCTCGAAATCAAAGCCCCAACGCGCGCGAAGTCACCGCCGCACCAAGCCGCGCATCGTGGCTCACCAGAACCAGAGCGCCGGGAAACCCCTTCAACGCCTTCTCGAGCCGCTCGATGGCCGGCAGATCGAGATGGTTGGTCGGCTCATCCAGCACCGCCAACCAACAATCCCGGCTCAGCCCCAGTGCCAGCCTCAACTTCCGCGTTTCTCCAGGTGATGGCACCTCGGTGCGAAGCAGATGCTCAGGCTCGACGCCCAGCGCATGCACCAGCTGCAACACCCGGCCGCGCTCTTCTTTGGGCAACTCGCGCAGCGACTCCAGATCCGAGCGCGCTTCCTCGAGCGTGAGCTCTTGAGGCAGCACGAGCCGCTTCGCCTCCGGCACCTTGCAGTC
>JAYTAT010000367.1:0-1664 GCA_043737315.1 Archangium sp. | reverse complement strand
GCGTGGGCAGGTAGACGCCGTAATGCGGAGTCAGCTTGCGCGTGAGCCCGGGAACCTCGAGGCCCTTCTTGCGCCACTCCGCAGCACCGACCAGGCCGAGCAACGTCTTGAGCGGCACCACCGTGCGCGCGTCGGTCGTCTTGCCCCACGCCTGCTTGCAGGCAATCGTCACGTCGGGCGCACGCTTGAGGGCGAGTTTGTAGTTCGTGTCGAGCTCCACCACGATCCGCCCGAGCGTCTCGTGCTCGATGGCGCGGGCGCGGCGTTCGGATCGGAAAGACTCGAGCGGTGTGCCCGAATGGCGTGGCATCGGCAGCCGCCGGCCCATCGCACCCAGCAGCTGCCGCGCGTTGTGAAAGTCACCCTGGTACAAGAGGAACGAGCCCTTGCGCACGAGCCGCAGCGCGTCGTCGGCCTTGAGCGCGTCGTCGACGGGGATCAGCTTTTCCGGGGCTTGGGTGTCGCTCTCGGTTCGCCAGGTAAAGGGAGCTGCTTCAGGGGCGTCAGGCACGCGGGCCTTGTGTCACGTTCGCCGCCTGTGCCCAACTCTCTCCTCCTTCGCCACAGGGGGGAGGTATAGGGCCGCGATGAGCAACGTCTTCACGGTCATCATGGCGGGCGGCAGCGGAACCCGGTTCTGGCCCCTGTCCCGCAGTTCGTTGCCCAAACAGTTTCTGCCGCTCACCACCAGGAACCCGCTCATCGCCGAGACGATGAAGCGCATGGCCGGGCTCAGCACGCCCGCGCGCACCTCGGTGGTGTGTGGCGCGAAGCACGCCGCGCTGGTGAAGAAGGCGCTGCCGAAGCTGCCGAAGCACAACGTGGTGGTCGAGCCCGAGGCGCGCAACACCGCTCCGGCCATCGCGCTGGCCTGTGCCCACGTGGCGCACCAGGATCCCGAAGGCGTCATCGTGGTGCTGCCCTCCGACCAGCACGTGGCCGACCTCGCCGCGTTTCAGAAGAGCCTCGAAGAGGCCGTGCGCGTCGCGCAGACCGGCTTCATCGTGACCCTGGGCATCAAGCCCACCCGCCCCGAGACCGGCTACGGCTACATCCGCCTGGGCGAGCCCATGTCGGGTGAGGCGCGCAAGGTCGCCGCCTTCGCAGAGAAGCCGAACCACGAGACCGCGCAGGGTTACCTCGTGTCGGGCGACTACCTGTGGAACGCGGGCATCTTCGTCTTCCGCGCTGACGTGATGCTCGCCGCCTTCGCCAGCCACCTGCCTGAGCTGGTCAAGCCGCTCGAGGCGATTCGCGCGGCGTGGGGCACCAAGAAGGCGGCCGCCGTGTTGGCGCGCGAGTTCAAGAAGATGCCTGCGATCTCGATTGACTGCGGCATCGCCGAACGCGCGCCGAACATCGCCGTGGTGCCCTCGTCGTGTGGCTGGAGCGACGTGGGCAGCTTCAACGCGCTGCCCGAAGTGCGCCCCGCCGATGCGGCTGGCAACGTCGCGGAAGGTGAGGCGCTGGTGATCGATTCGAGCGGCTGCGTGGTGCTCGGGGGTCAGAAGCGGTTGTTGGCCGTGGTCGGCATGAAGGACGTGGTGGTGGTCGACGCGGGCGACGCGATCCTCGTCATCCCGAAAGACAAGTGCCAGGACGTGCGCAAGGTCGTCGAGGCCCTCAAGGCCCAGAAGCGGCTCAAGCACCTGGTCTGAGATGGT
>JAYTAT010000366.1:0-26829 GCA_043737315.1 Archangium sp. | reverse complement strand
AACCTTAACTCAAGGACGGCAAAGGGCTCGTTTCATGGCTCCCTGCTCGGCGGCGATGGTGTAGGCCACGCGGGCATCGCGATCAGTCAGCCATTCTTTTCGGGTGGTCCCATCCTCGAAGTTCCAGCGGCGAAACAGCCGGTTGTGGCGAAAACGGCGCCGTCGCAGTGTTCGAAGCGGTGGTCGCGCTCGATGAGCTCGCAACGGAACGGAACAGGGAAGGTCGAGTGCAGCGCGTCGTTGCAGCGCTCCGCCGGTGATCGACAGCCACAAGGTGAGGGTTGCGCCGCTGGTAGTGAGGAGGCGAAGATCCTTTTTCGGGAAGAACACCGTCGCGCCGCCGCCCAAAAGCGCGGTGCGTGAATCATCGGGGAAGAGCTGTGTGACTCAGGTGGTGTCCCCCCTGAACTCCGCAGAGACGCGTGCGGGCTCGAAAGTGAGCGCCTGCAGCAGACACGAACGTGCCCCGCGCACTGGAGGATCGCGAGCGCACCTGCCAACGGTGACTCAGCGGTTCCGCCGCCTCCCGGCGAGAAGGGGTGCACGTCAGGGACACCGTTCACAAAGTGAAAGTTGGCTCTTCACCACGCAGCGCCTGCAGTGGCGGCTCTGAGTAGGTCGCCACGCTGACCGTACGAACAGCCCATCCCACCCGCCTGCACTGGCCGATGCCAGCTGGGTGACGTACTTCCTCGGCGCACTGCACGTGATCATTCCCTCAGCGATCGTCGCGGTGAAAGTGGGCGCCTGCCTGCTCTGCGCGCTGGTCGCTCATGCGGCGTGGAGATTGAGAAATCAGCTCGCACCACCTCACGGTGCATGGCTGCTCGCCTGGCAATTCTTCCGCGTGAAGGAACGCAGGCCGGTGCTCGGGGGGCATTTGCTCGTCGCGCGGGCGGCAGCTTGTTCATGTCGAGACCCGCGGCTCCACCTTCGGGCCGACCAGAGTCAACGACGCCAGCACCTGATCATAGAACCCAGACCACACACCGCAACCACGCCCACAAGCGCTCGCACGGGTGCAAACGCTCACGGTCCTCCTCAGAGCGGTCGAAGAACGACTGGCTTCGGTCAGCGGTACGAGAGGCCGTATTGCAGCGCATCGTTCTGCGGAGCGGGTTGAGCGCTCGGAGGAACGCAGCGCCGCGCCGACGAGACGCGCGTGAGCGCCTGCCCATCATTGGTGCGCACCACGAAGTCCCAACCCTCGCAGCGCGCCACCGTGCACGCGTTCAACGCGCGCGAGACCTGGAAACCTTCGTGGGTGCGCCGCACTTGATCGGCGCCTTCGCAGCGCACGGTCGTGCAGGCGTTGACCACGCGCGAGATCTCGAGGCCGTCATGATTGCGGCGCACTTGATCGCTGCCTTCGCACGTCACCTTCTCGGGCGGCCGCGCGATGTGGTGGGGGGGCATGCTGCAGGAAAGAATGAGCGTGGCGGCGAGCGTGGTGAACATGGAGAGCTCAAACGGCTGATGGGCCCCTTCGATCTTGAAAGCCCAAACACGTGCAAATTCAACGACCTGGCCGACTCGGCCGACGTCGTGTGGGGCAATGCGTCAGCGACGGCCCGCCGCACTCAGCGCACGCCGCACATGAGAGAGCGCTGAGCGTGCGTCTGGATCCCACGGCCGCTCACCCACCAGGCCCAGGACCAGCCGCTCCGCATCGTCGTTTTCACCCCGGCTGAGCATTGCCTCTACGCGCGCGAACCGTTCGTCTCCGGCCTGCGGCTGCAGAGAAGGCGCTGAACATTGCACGCTCGCGCTGCCTCCGGTGCGACTGCTGACGACCTCGAAGTCGTGCGCGCCATGGGTCCACGCGAGCACCACGGTGCGGCTGACGGTGTAGCAACCACCGCGCAGGGTCTGGGTCGCGCGAACGAGCGGCAACGAAGGCAGCGTGGAGAACTCCAGCGCCCACGGGTCCACCAGCCCCGCGTCGACACAGCGGGCTCGTGCCGGGCGCCCGCGTGGATACCAGGCGAAGACGAGGTGCGGCTCGGCGCTGCCCACCAGCCCCGCCCAGAGCACCTGCGTCGCTGCGCCATCGGGCCTCAGCTCGAACAATCGGCCCCGGCTGACGGCAGTGGCGTCGAGTGAGCAGCCGGTCAGCCGCAGATCATGCGGCGGGTCGTCGCCTCCTCTCACCTCGAGCCCCTCGGCAAAGATGTTGAACGAGAAGAGCGCGACGATGAGTGAGATCGTTCGGATCATCCCCGCGAAGGGAGCAAGCGATGCGCCAGCGCCTCAGAGCCCCGGAAAGCCTCCGGTGATCAACGCGGGATCGTTGGCGACGCCAAAGGTGTTGCTTTGATCTCCGAACAACTTCGCGACCGAGACGAGCACCTTGTTGTGCGAGGTGAGGTCGGGCCCCGACTGCAGCCGGCGGCCCATGACGAGCTGGCCGTTCGCGCCACCGGCCAGCAGCAGCGGAATGTTGCGCGTGCTGTGCGCAGAGGGATTGCCCATGTCGCTGCCCGCAAGAATCACGGTGCTGTCGAGCGCACCACCTTCGTCGAGCCGCTGCATCAAGCGGGCGATCTTGCCGTAGTAGTAGCGGTTCAAGCGGGCCAGCCGCACCCGCGTGGCCAGCCCCGCAGCCGTCGCAGCCGTCGAGTAGGTATGCGCCACTTCGTTGTGCACATCGCGTGGCAAGGCCGTGCCGTCGACCGTGTAGATTTTGCCTGGATCGTCGAGGAACAACGTACCGAAGCGCGTCGAGCCACACGCGATGGCCTGGGCGAGCAGGTCGATCTGCAGGTCTGCGATGCGATCGAAGTACGGCTCGCCCCCGTTGTATTTGGCGATCCTCGGGAAGTCGTTGAGCGGATCGGCGTTGCCTGTCTTCAGCGGGCGCGTGGGTTGCGTGCAGGTCACCTGCTGCACCACGGTCAGGCGAGTCTCGATCTCGCGCAGCGCCGAGAGGTGTTGATCGAGCTTGAGTTTCTCGGCCGCAGCGAGCCGGCTCGAGAGCGCGTTCAAATCACCGCGCACGAAGTCGAGCACGCTCTGCCCGCGAAGCCGCGCAGCGGTCGCAGCCGCCGCGTCGGCGTTCACCACCAGGCTCGAGAAGACCTGGTTGAACACGATGACCGGGTCGAGCTGGTTGCGAATGACGGCGCCGCCCGGGGCATGCGCGATGGCGTCCTGGTTCGCGTCGCCCGAGGCGCCCACGCCCAGGTTCAAGGTGGGGAAGGGCGTGCCGGTGCCCAGGCCGCGCGTGCGCGCCAGATATTGATCGAGCGAAGCGCCCTGCGCGTTGTGATCGCCGCTGGTGGTCATCGAGCCCGTGAACAGACACACCGCCGCGCCGTGGCCAGACGTGTTGCTCAGTTCGGCCACCGCGAGGTCGACGCCTTCGAAGGTGATGATGCGATTCTTGAAACTGCGGCCGCCGTATTTTGCGGGCGAGTCGAATGGGGTCAGCGCGCTGTCGGCAAAGTTCAGGTCGAACACCGTGTTCGTGTCGGTGGGGCGCCGGGCGTAGTGCTCAGCCGAGACGCCGTGCGGGTGATAGACGCCGATGAACTTGAGCGGCGTGGGCATGCCCTGCGCGTGCGCGATCGAGCGGTACATCAGCTGGCCGATGGGCAGCGACGCGAAGACGCCCAGCGCCTTGAGAATGCTGCGGCGGGGCAACTCGAAGTGCTTCTTCATTGCAGCCTCCTGGTCACGAATGAGTCGCTCTGCGCGTAATCCACCAGCAGCTCGAGAATCTTTCCGTCGCGGCCGCTGGCCCGGTTGCGAACGAAGTCGACGAACGTGCGCTCTTCTTCTGCGCCCGAACGGCCCGCGGCGAACCTGAACAGGTGCTGCTGAAAACACCGCGCCACGGTCTTCGATTTCGCCAGCAGCGCACTGAGGCCCACGGCGTCGGTGAAGGCACCTTCGGCATCGCCTGCGTTGAGCAGCTCGCCCGAGGCGTCGATGGGCTTGCCGTTCTCCATGGTGCGATAGCGGCCGACGGCATCGAAGCTTTCCAGCGCGAAACCGATGGGGTCGAGCATCTTGTGGCAACCCGCGCAGGTGGGGTTCGCCGAGTGCGCCGCGAACCGTTCACGTGTGGTGAGGGTCGCATCGGGCGCAGGCACCACGATGTTCACACCGACCGCGCTGGGCAGCGGCAGTTCCTGGCACAACAACTTCTTGCGCACGACGGCGCCGCGTTTCATGGGTGCCGTGTCGGCGAAGTGTGCGTTGGCCGCTGCGAACCCGCCCGTGAGCAACAGGCCCCTGCGATGGGCCGGCTGGGTCATCGGCCCCGAGCCGGTGAGCCCGTAGAATTGAGCCAATGCCGGCGTGACCACGGTGTTCGAGGTGGAGAGCAACGACTCGAGCGTGCCGTCACCGCCGAAGAGCACCGTGTCCACGATGGCGCGGCTCTCGGCCTGCATGTCCGTCCTGACCAGCGGCCACTCGGGAAAGAGCGTGGTGTCCTTCCCCAGCGACTCAGCGGTGTCGGCGCCGGTCCACTCGAGCACCAGCCGGCCGACCTGCTGATGGGCCGCGGGTGTGGCGAGCAGCGCTCTGGCGGCCGTCTCACGGCCCGTGGCCGTGCCGAGTGCACCTGTGCGGCCCGCTGCCATCAGCGCTTCGTCGGCCGGTGCGCCGGTCAAGAGCAGCGCGAGCTCGGTTGCGATCTCCTCGCCCGACAGCGTGGTGGTCTCGCCGTTCACGGCCCCGCCCAGCTCCGTCACGTAGAGAAACGAAGGCGACTGCAGCACCGCGGCGATCGTCAGCTCGATGCCCGCCGCGTAGGTCGAGCCGGTCTGGCCCGCCCTGTACACGGTCAGCAGCGCGGTCTCTTCCGCGGGCGTGACGGTGCGGCGAAAGGCGTGAGCTGCGAACGCGCGGATGAAGGTCTGCGCACAGCCCTCACCACCCGCGGCGGATGCGCACGGTGCCAGGGCAGCCAGTCGCGCCAGCACCGCGTCATGGGCGAGGGCCTGTGCGGCTTGCCACAAGGCGTCGGCCTGCACGCTGCCCACGCGCTGATCTGCGTTCCGGGTGAAGCCGGATTGCCGCATGTCTGAGCCCATCGCGGTCGCCAGCTCTGGCGCGGGTACACCCAGGAGTGCGGTGGTGGCGGCCTGAAGCTCGGCGGCGGTGAGCCGGCGAATGCCTGCGCTCGGAAACACCGGCGGTCCGGCCGGCGTCGTTGGGCCTGGTTGATCAGGCAGCTGCGTGACCACCGTCGCTGGCGTGACCGTGCTCGGCAGCGTGGGTTCTTCGCCCGCGGCCGACACCTGCTCAGGCGCAGGCTCAGGGCGGGGTCCATCGATGAGTCCGGTGCACGACGACAGCGACAATGAGAGCAACCCGATGATCAAAACAATGCGCATGAGCCCCGCTTGAAAAATGAGCGCGCAGGGTGCAGCGCAGGTTCTGGCTTCACAACCCCAGCCGCCCCGAACGTTGTGGGGCTCACGTAGGCAGAACGGAGCAGCTGGAATGGGGAGGGAGTGCCATTGAAATCGAGGTGAGGCGATCGTGAAGATTTCGACGCTGAGTGTGGTGCGTTTGCTGCCTGCTGAAGGGGCATGGCCCTTGCTCCTCTGACTTCTCAATTTCGGGAGGGGTCCATGGGCAACGTTCTGCCGGTCATCGTTGCCTTGACCCTCGCGACTGAACCGCTGGTGGTCGAGCCACGAACGCGGCCCGGGGTCACCGTGCTTGCGTTCGTAGGTGCGGGCTTGGTGGCCACCGGTCTTGGCTTCGAGATCACCGGGCGGGCAGGCAGCGATCCCCGCGCACTGGTGCATGAATGGCGCGCCAACGCGCAGTCGAATTCCGTCGGAGGGCTGAGCCTCATCGCAGTGGGTCTGTGCCTCATCACCATCGCGGCGGTGCTCACGCGTTGGAAGCTGCCTGCGGTCTCGTTGTCGGTCACGCCTGATGGCGCGCGGTTGGCGCTGGGTGCGAACTGGCCGTGAGCGTGCGCGGCGTCATGCTGCTGGCGTGGCTCACCGCAGGCGTCGCTTCCGCAGACGATCCTTCTTCGGATGCGCCCCTGCGAGAAGAAGAACCTGCGCCGCTGGCGAGGTTGCCCTGGGAGAACTACGTCGTGCCCGCGCTGGAAAACGCCGCGATCAATTTCACGCTGCTCTCCTTCAACAACCTCGTCACCCGTATGTCGTACGCGCGGGTCAGCCCTGAGTCGGTCGCGCGCAATCTGCAACCCCGCTCGTGGACGGTCGACACCGACTACTTCATCACCAACCAGTTCGGGCACGCGTACCACGGCAACTTCAACTTCAACGCGGCGCGCTCCAGTGGGTTGAGCTTCTGGGTATCGGGGCTCTACGCACTGCTGAGCAGCCTCACCTGGGAGCTCTTCTTCGAGGTCGAAGCCCCTTCGGTGAATGATCAGATCACCACGCCCATCGGCGGCTCGTTGCTCGGCGAAGCGCTGCATCGTTCGGCGCTTCAACTGCGCAAGAGTGGCGGGCCGAAATGGCTCACCTCGATCGGTGCTGCCCTGCTCGATCCACTCGGCGCCTTGAACGGCGCGCTGCTGCCCGAGCCGCCCGGCGCAGACGAGACGCTCGATCCTCTCTTCGTGCGTTGGCAGTTCGGCGCCGGGGGGAGCGTGGTGATCGACCGGGTCGATGGCGAACGACGGGCGATCAACCCCCCGCAAGCGATCATCGCCGTCTTGCTGATTTCGGGTGCGCCGTGGATCAGCCGGTCGCACTACGACGAGCCGCTCTCGTACTTCGACATGCGGGCAGATCTTTCATTTCCGGTCAACGTGACGGGCAACCTCTTCATTCGCGGGTTGCTGTTCGGCAAACGCGTCAACGGGCACGGGGTGTGGGGTCTCTTCGGCGCCTATGACTATGCGTCTGCGGCCATCGTGCGCGCGTCGGGTGTGGGCCTGGGGCCCGGCGTCATCTTTCAATGGGAGCCGTTTTCGGGGTGGTACGTGCAGACCGCTGGCCTCGTCGGGGCCAGCCCGTTCGCGGCCGCAGGCCAGCTCCTCGACGTGCCACGTGAGCTGGGGCGGGACTACCACGTGGGCCCCGGCCTCCAGTCGAATCTCGATGTGCGCGTCTTGCGGCCCGGGGTGCTGCAGCTCGAGCTGAGCATGCGCACCTGGGTGGTGGTCGGCGTCTACACGCTGCCCAAGGGCTTCGAGTCGATCACCTGGCTGACGGCGGCAGCGACCGTTCCCATCTGGCGCTGGTTCGGTGCGGGCGCTGAGTTCACGCTCGCCGACCGCCGCGCGAGCTTCGAGGGTTCTCGCGACGATTATGACACCGGCTTCTCGCTGCGGCTGCTGCTCAGCGTGATGACCGAGCCGAACTTCGGCGTACGAACGCAGACTGTGCGCAGCGCCCCGTGAGGCCCGCTCTGAAAGGAGCTGGTGTTCTTCTTGCTGCGGTGGCCGTGCGATGGCGAAGCCGATGCGTGAAGCAAGGGGCCAACACCGCGCGGCGCTGCGGCTCTTGTTCACCGTGGTGCTCCTCACGGCGTTCGCAGCGAACGCAGAACCGCCCGCACCGAAGGTCTTGCCGCACGCCGCGCATGGGCTCTTCACCGGTCAGCAGTGGCGCTTTCGACGCGACAACCTGATCGGTGGCACGGCGCTGCGTCTTCTGGCTGACCTCGTCTCGATACCCACCGGCGCTCCCTGGTGGAACGGCGGTGACTGGGCGCTCTTCGGCGGCGTGATGGGAACGACCGTCGGGCTCTCGGTCGGCACACCCTCGCTCGACGTGACCTTTCAGAACCTGGTGCAGCATCAGTTCCTCGGGGGGCAGGGCCACTTCTTCATCTGGAACCAGGTCGGCGATCTGATCATCTGGTCGGCTGCGGGAGCCGCCACGCTGGGCCTGCTGATGTATGGATTATTCAGCGGTGATGATCGATCGACTGAGATCGCCATTCTCATGGGTGAGGCCTTCGCGGTCGCGCAGCTGTGCCACAGCATGATGAAGCTCATGGTCGGGCGCGCCGGGCCCCGCGAGACCTCGCTGCAAGGCCACTACTTCGGGCCCGCGGGTGGGGTGCAGCTCTGGCCTGCGGGCACGCCGTCAGGCCACATGGCTTCGATGTACGCGCTGCTCTCGGTGCTGATGCACACCATCGATCACCCTGCAGTCTGGGTGGGGCTCAACGCCTTTGCGCTCGTGTTCGGCGCATCGTTGGTGGGCGACGAGTATCACTGGGTCTCCGACGTCATCATCGGCGCGGCGCTCGGGTTCTGTGTGGGCCGGTGGGTGGTGAGGCATCGCTCGACGCTCTATGTGTACGGGGAAGATCTGCCGCCGACGGTGCAGTTCAATCTGGTGCCGCTCTTGATGCCGGGCCAGGGCGCGGGTTTCGGCGTGGTGGGCACGTTCTGATCGGCCTGAGTGATTCGCCGTCGACGGGTGCCGCGCGACTCACGCCACGGAACTCTGAAGTGGCCGCACGCGGCCGTTAGCTGATCAGCTGTGTCCCTGATGCCCGACGAACTCCAGCCGGCCCTCGCTGCGTCCACGCGGTGCGAGGCGGACTCACCGGAGGTCGAGGCAGCGCCACTGCGGGCCCGTATCGCCGAGGTGGAAGCGAAGCCGGCTGATCCGCGCGCGGCCGGGCTCCAGACGTGGGTCGACTCGGAGGAGGAGGAGGAGAAGCAGCCGCGCGAGCGCATCGTCGAGCTGGAAGCAAAGCCCACGGTGAGCACACCCGGCCCGCGCGTCGTCGAGCTGCAGGCCCGGGTGGATTCGTCGGAAGAAGAAGCCGGGCACCCGCGCGTTCGCATCGCAGTGTTGGAGGCCCAGGCGCCTGATCGCCGCGCGGCCTCGCCGGCCGAAGCCGGGTTGAGTGGTCTCCAATCGAACGCGCAGGCTCTTGATTTGCGTGTGCTCTTCGAGCGGGTCGCCGAGCTCGAGGCGGTCAATCATTCATTGCGCGGGCTCAACACCGGGCTGGTGCAGCAGGTCGCCGCGACGGGCAAACGCGACGTGGCCTTGCTCGCAGCTCAACTCGAAGCGGCGCGCGTCAATGGCTCCGGCACCCGGGTGGCCGAGCTGCAGCACTCACTCATCACGGCGCGTGAGGCGCTCGCGACGCTCGAGGTTCAGCACGAGACCGCGATCGTCGAGGCGCGCGCGCACCTGAAAGACGAAGCCCGCGAGGCGCGCCTGCAGATAGACAAGCAGCGCGCCGAGCTGGTGGCCCGCGAGCGGGAGGTCTGGGCGCTCACCGCGCAGCTCGCCACCGGCGCCGATCAAAATGAAGTGCTCGAGGCGCGGGTGAAGGCGCACGAAGCTTCAGCGCAGAAGTGGGAAACCCAAGTGGGTGAGCTGCGTGAGCGCGCCTGCCAGGCCGAACAGGCGTTGGGGGCGACGCAGTCGGAGGCAGCCACCCTGTGGGAGCGCAGCGGCGTGCTCGAGGCCAGGACCAGCGAGCTGGCCGGGAGGCTCGACGAGTCGCGGCGCTGGCTGGCCCAGGGCGAGCTCGATACGGCCGAGCTCACCCGCCAGCTCCTCGCCGCGAGAACCGAACGGGCGCAGCTCGCCTCAACCGCGCCCGCTGAGCCAGGCGCGCCGCTGCAAACCGTGCCGCCGCCCCCTCCCGCCGATGCGGATGCACGCGATGACGACGGGCTCGAGGGCTTCTCGCCTCAACGCATGCACCGGCTCGAAGCGCTGCTGGCCGCGGAGAAGGCGAAGACGGGCCTGCTCGACCAGTTTGCCGCGACCGCCACCGTGTCGCTTTCGCGCATGAGAGATGACCTCGAGGCGGCGGGCGGTCAGCTGGCTGACTTGCGCACGCGGCTCGGGCTCTCCGACACCCAAACCGACGAGACCCTGCTGCGCCTCGAGGCCGCCCGGCGTGAAATGCGCGCCCTGTTCACCGAGCTGGCCACCCTTCGGCAGCACGCACCTGACGACGAACTCATCGCGCCAGAGGACGTGGTCGATGCGCCGTTGGCGGCGCTCGACGAACTGGCTGCGCACCAGGCTGAAGTTTCACAAGAGGCCACCCGCGCGCTCGAAGGTGATCAGCGCGCACGGGAACAATTGATGGGTGACCTCACCTGGCTCAAGGCCGAGCTGGAGAAGCTCTCGAACGTTCGGGAGGATCTGCGGCACCGCATTCACGCGATGGTGCAGCGCGAGCTGAAACGCAAACAGGTGGTGAGCGCGTTGCTCGACAAGCTGCGCAGCACCGAGGTCAGCTCAGCCTCGCGCGCTGGTACGCTGAGGCGGCTGCACGCGGCGATGGAGCTGGCTTTGAAGACCGCGGTGCGGGTGCAGACCGTGTACTTCCAGAAGCAGATAGGCTCGCTCAACCGCCAGCTGGAAAAGCGCTCTTCTTCCCCCTTTTCCCGCCCGAGGGGGTCGGGGTGAGGGTCAGCGCAACGCCGAAGGACACATCAATGCCCGGGCAGTTCCTCAGAACCCCCGGGCATCTGAATTCCTTCACGCCGCGCGAGCAGCGCGCGCTTCATTGACCGACGGGCTGATCACCAGCTTCGCGGTCTCATCGAACTTCTTGAGCAGCGTGGCCACTTCTGCGTTCGCCACCAGCTTCACCTCGATGCCGCGCCTGTTCGCTTCCTTCTTGATGTCGAGCACCAGCCGCGGCGTCCGATCCGTCTTGGTGAGGGCCACCGACAGATCCACGATCACCTCGTCGAAGCACGCGGCCGCCAGCTTCTCGATGGTCTCTTCGAGCAACCGCGTCACCCGGCCGAAGTACTTCTCGACGCGGTCTTCTTTGCCGGTGAACGCGCCCACCCTCACCAGGTTCTCGTCAGCGACCACCAGCTCCTGGTCATTGAAGTACCGCACCAGAAAGTCGTCGATGCTGTCCTTGTCGAACGGCTTGTAGATGACGTCATCGAAGCCGAGCGCCTGCTGCTCCTTCTGCGCGTCGTTGGTGGTGCGCAGGGGCAGGGCCAGGAACGCGGCGTGCTGCTGCAGGGTGCGCAGCTGATTCATCAGCGCAGCCGAGTTCACGTCAGGAATGTCGGCGTCGACCAGCACCACGCGGAAGACCTTGTCGCGGCACATCGCCATCGCGGCCGACGCGCTGAGCGCCCCGGTGACGGTCACGTGCGCAGGCACCAGCGTCTTGAGCTTCTTGCCGACGTTCTCCATGTCGTCGATCACCAGGATGTCGATGAACTGTTTGCCGGTCGAGTCGGTGCGCATCGGCATCGAAGCGCTCACGTTGGCAGCGGCGGGTGAAGCGGCCGTCGACGCGCCCACCGGGCCTGACAGCTTGAGCACCTTGAGCACCTTCGCCTTGAGCTCCTCGGGCTTGAAGGGCTTCAAGATGTAGTCTTCGATGCCCGCCTTCATCACGTCCATCATGATGCTCTTCTTCGACTCGCTGGTGAGCATGAGCACGGGCGTCTTGTTCCCGTCACCGCGCATCTTGGCCAGCATCGCAGGTCCATCCATGTTGGGCATGGTCACGTCGAGAATCACCAGGTCGTAGGTGAGCTCTTCGAGCTTCGAGAGGCCCAGCAGCCCGTCTTCGGCCTCGTCGACGTCGAAGCCCAGTTCAGCGACTTGTTTCCCGACGATCATCCGGATCGCCTTGCTGTCATCCACAGTCAAAATTCGCGGCATGGTGTTGGTCCTTGCTCTTCAGCTCGCGTATGCCGCGACCTGCACTTCGAGGTGAATGTCGTCGACGTCGGCACGCAGCACGATGAGCTGCTGTCCGCACCTCGGCCCGCCCCACGGCGCTGAACCGATGACGATGCGCGGCAGACCCAGCGCTGAGTCGATCGACATCGCCCGCTTCACCTGGCCGGCGGTGATGTTGGCCAGCTCGCGCAGGGTGTCTTCCATCATCGAGATGTCGACGTCTTTCAGGCCGACGCTGAAGAGACGTGAACCCAGCTTCTGGCAGCTCGGTTCATCGCCGGTCACCACCACGGCGACGGGCATCGCTCCGGCGATGGGCAGCACGGCGCGTCTGAAGGGGGCGATGTTCTGGGGCGTGTTCGCCAGCACGAAGCGCACGTTCATCATCGTGGTGGTGATGCTGTTGACCATGGAAGCCAACGAGTCGGGAGATGGAAACTTGCTCAAGGCGCCTCGCTCGGAACATCGCGTCGCGCACCTCGATGGTGACGACCGTCCCCGCGGCAACCACATGAGCAATGGGCGTGCCTCTGATGGATCACGCGTTGTCGAGGGGTTTGCCGGTCGCGAAGAGGGTCACCGCTGACGATGGGTCATGCGGCGCCCGTCGCTCCCGAGGGGTCGCAAACAGGCCGACGTGTCGAAGCCGACCCGGTCGCCACGTAGGTTCCGTTGGGGCTCAGCTACAGGACTGAGCCGCTGGTCAGGAAACCGGGCATCACCACGCCGCCCCCGAAGTCGACCGGCTGGCCAAACGTGCCACCGAAGAAGGTCTCCCCCCCCGGGCCCGCACCCAACATTGAAGTACGCGGCCACGTTCAGGCCACTGATCAACTTCACCCAGGTGGCCATCCCGTTGGCGTCGAACTTCGTCGCAAAGAACTGCGTCTGGCCTACCACTGCAGCGAGCGGTCGATGTACCGCGAGCTGGCGGAGAACCAGGAAGTCCGCGAGCGCCGCGCGCAGTTGAGGCACCCGAAGTACGCCGCACCCGAGTTGCTCGCGACCGGCCCCAATCATCTCAGGAGTTGGGAGCTCGGGCTCTTCGCCACCTTCACCAACTGGCGCGGCGTGGGCGGCCGCGGGTCGGGTGCCCCGAGCGGCTCGAGCACCACGTCGAAGCGTGCCGAGTCGAACGGCTCACCGGGCGCCAGCCCCCGGAGCACGAGTCGCTCGCGTTGTCCCGAGGCCGCGAGGCTGCGTGCGCGGTATGAGCAATAGGGGTTGTTTCCGGGCCGACCGAGCACCGAGTGCGCGGTGAAGGTGCAGCCGCCCAGACAGGTCTGCGCGAATGGGCACGTGCGGCAAAAGCCCCAGAGATCGTCGACGGTTCGTCTTCGGGTGAGCGCGAGCTGCGGCGCGGTGTCCCAGATTTCGCGCAGCGATTTCTCGCGCAGGTTGCCGCCGACATAGGGCGTGGTCTGCAGCGACGGGCACCCCTTCACGGCGCCATCAGCCTCGATGCCGAGCAATTGTCGCCCCGCCTGGCAGCTCTGAAAATGATCAACCATGCCCGGCGCCGGTGAACGGAGCAGCGCCTCCTCAGGGCCGAAGTAGCCGAGGTTGTTTCCCGACTGAATCGAGATGCGGCCCTCGTCCCAAGCGCGCTGCTTGAGCTTCGCGAGCCGCGGCATCAGCGTGAGCAGGTCGAAGGGTTGCAGCAACATTGCGGGGCGGTCGGCGGCGCGGCCCAGTGGCGCGGTGATCTGCACCTGCCACGCGCGAATGCCGAGCGCGGCGAGGTGCTCGTAGAGCGGCTCGAGGTCGCCCTCGTTGAGTCGGTTGAGGTTGGTGTTCGCGCCGACCGTCACGCCCGCTGCAGTGAGGTGCCTCAGCGCCGCAGTGGCCGCCGCGAAGCTGCCCTTCGACGCGCGCATCAGGTCGTGGGTCGTCTCCAATCCGTCGAGGCTCACGCTCACCGAGTAGAGGCCTGCGGCGGCCATTTCGTTCGCCATCGCCGCGTCGATGCCGCGACCGCCGGTGGTCATCGTGGGGCGAATGCCGCGCGCCTTGAGTGCTCGCACCACGTCGAGAAACCCCGGGTGCAGGTACGCCTCGCCTCCGATGAGCGCGCACTCGAAGGTGCCGAGGTCAGCGAGCTGCGCGACGACGTCGAGGGCTTGCTCGGGGGTGAGCTCGGTGGGCCGCGCATTACCCGCGCGCGAGCCACAGTGAGTGCAGTGCTGATCACACCGCAGCGTGAGCTCCCACACCACATAGGTGGGCTTGCTGCTCTGGCTCACGTCGAACCTTCGAAAGACGTCGTCGCGCGAACTCATCCGTAGCTCACGGCCCGGCGTCGGAAGTGCCTGCGTCGGCGGTGCCCGCGTCACTGCCTCCGTCGGGCACCTTGCAGGCGTCGGAGAACTCGGGGTCGTTCGCCACCAGCCCACCGTCGGCGTTCTTCTCGGTGCAGTCGACGCGCTGGCCGCATTGCGCGCCACTGTAGGTGTTGGTGAAGGTGCCATCGGCGCGCTCGACCTGCGTCACGCACGCCGGGCCGTAGCAGGCCGAGAGCGTCACGGTTGCCAAGCCCGCACCCGCGATGGCCAGCGGCACGCGCCACCACGCACGGCTCGAGTTGCAGTTGGGACACGCGTCTCGCCCCGCTGGGACGAAGCCGCCACAGCGCTCACAGCTCTTCAAGTTCGACATTTCAGGCTCCAGGGGGTTCGAAGTTGCGGGGCAGCCCGGTGCAACCACGAGGCCAGCAGTTCCTTCCGAGCGCCCATGACGTCGGCGCCCGACTTCTTCTCTGACGCCGATGTCACGAGCAGAGGTGCGAGCAGCCTCGGGTGCGCGGCGAGTCGACCGCTCGCTACGGGCTGAGGCGAAGGACGAACAGGTCGTCATTTCCGACAGACGGAATGACCCGAAGCCCAGGTCTGCGCTCACCGAGAAATTTCCAGACACGACCAGGGTATTTCCGGCCACCGCGACGCTCGAAGGTATCTCGGGTTGGACGCCGCCGATTCCCACCAGCTTGGCGCCCTTCAGCGCACTCGTGTTGGTTGAGCTGGCTACTTCGGCATGAAGCCAAAGGCGATCATCACCTTGATGAACACGCCCATCAGGCTCTCACCGGCCACGAAGCCCGAGGCGATCGGCATGGTCATCTTGTCGGCCGCCTTCTCACCTTTCTGGCGGCGCAGCAGCTCGGCCAGGCCCGCGCCGATGCACATCATGATGCTGTTCCACGCGGGCAGAACCATCGCGATGCCCAGGCCCGAAGCCGAGGGCACGTACTTCTTCACGTGCTTGGGCACCTTCACCTCGAGCACGGCGAGCAGCATGCCCACCACGATGCCGATGGCCGCTGCGACGCGGGCCGTCGGGTGGAGCGCATCGAGGCCCTTCACCAACATCTCAGAGACGTTGCGCCACACCACGGCGGAAGGAGCGGGGAACTCGGCGCCGCCGAGCGCTTCGGCGTTGGGCACCAGCAGGTTGAAGATGGGCACCACCACCAGCGCACCGGCCATCACGCCGAAGAGCTGGCCAATCACCTGCTGACGCGGGCGCGCCCCGAGCAGGTACCCCGACTTCAAGTCGGTCAGGAGATCCGCCGCGTGCAGCCCCACGCCGCCGGTGATGTTCGCCGACATGATGTTGGGCACCAGTTGCCCGGGGAGCAGCCCGGCGAACGTGAGCTGGGTCACGGGGCCCAGCGCCTTGGTGGGCGTGATGTCGGTCTCACCAGTGACGCGCGCGGCGATGACGCCCATCACCACCGAGAGCGGCAGCGCGATGAGGCCCGCCCACACTGGAATGTCGAAGGCCCACCACGCGAGGAAGACCACCGGCGGCCCGAAGATGAGGAAGCCCAGGGGAAACCACACCGGGGGCGCTTCGATGTCGGCGAGCGGGTCTTCGTCGGCCGTCTTCTTCTTGGCGAACAGCTGCGCGAGCGACTGCAGGCTCTTGAGCACGCTGCGCCACTGGAACGCGAACGAGGTGAGGCCCGACGAGACGAGCACGGCGGCGCCCATCCACACCGTCCACTTCGCCATCAGCTTGAATTCCACGCCGTCGATGACGCGCAGTTCGACCATCTCGGGCGCCACGATGCCGAAGGTGATGACCGCGCCCAGCAAGAGCGACCAGCCGGTGCGCCACGACATCAACGCGCCTGCGCCCAGCATCAGCACGCTGCCCTCGAGGCCCAGCGTCCAGTCGAGCAGCGGCTTGCCACGGTATTGAACGGGGAGACTGAACTGCGCCGGCAGGTGAAAGGGCATCCACGCCACCTTCGCGTCGCGGCACCACGCGATGAGGGCTGCGGCGACCCCGGCCATGCCCAGGTACCTGGCCTGGCGCCGGCCTTCGTCGTTCTCTGAGTGAAGTGCGCGCAGGGTCTCGGCGGTCGCCGTGCCCGAAGGGAAGACGAGCTGCTCGCGGTTGATCAGCTGCCGCTTGATGGGGATCGCCGCGAAGACGCCGAGCGCGGCGATGCAGGCGAACCAGGCGATGAGCGTCCACGTGCCGGGGCGTTGGCCGGTGAGCATGATCAACGCGGGCAACGCGGCCATGTTGCCACCGCCCGTCATGTAGCCGGCTGCAGAAGCGACGCTGCCCATGGCGTTGTTCTCGAGCACGCCCATGTGGCCCTTGGGGCCGACCACCTTGCCGACCAGCGCGAAGATTGACCACGCCATGATGCAGGCGGTGATGGTGACGCCGACGCTCCAGCCGGTCTTGAGCACGATGTAGAGGTTGGCAAGGCACATCACCGCGCCGAGGATCATCCCGGTGATGACCGCACGAACCGTCAGCTGCGGGGCGTCGGGCTGGTAGAGCTCAGCGAGCCACTTCTTTTCGAGCGCCAGCGCTTCTGCATCGGTGGGGGCGGCCATGAAGCCGCGCACCATACATGAGGGGTCAGGGGGAAGGCCCATTCCACAACTTCCGCCGCCGGGCATCCACCCCGAGCGCCTCACGGTGTTGGGGCGCCGCGATCGAAATCATCGCCTGCACGCGCGCCGCCAGCGACTTCGCATAGAGATCCGCCACGCCGTGCTCCGTCACCACGTACCGAACGTGAGCGCGCGTGGTCACCACCGTCGCGCCGGCCTTCAAGCGGAGCACGATGCGGCTCTCACCCGTCGAGGTCGTCGAAGGCAGCGCGATGATCGCCTTGCCGCCCTCCGAAAGCGTGGCGCCGCGAATGAAGTCCATCTGCCCGCCGACGCCTGAATACACACGCTCACCGATGGAGTCCGCCGCCACCTGACCCGTCATGTCGACCTCGATGGCCGAGTTGATGGCCGTCATCTTCGGCTGCTGCCGAATGATGGCCGTGTCGTTCACGTCGCTGCACTCGCGCAGCTCGACCGACGGGTTGTCGTGCACGAAGTCATAGAGGCGCTGCGTACCCATCACGAAGCTGGCCACCGTGCGGCCGCGTTGACGCATCTTGTGTTCGTTGGTCACCACGCCCCGCTCGAGCAGGGGCAACAAGCCGTCGCTGAACATCTCGGTGTGTACGCCCAGCGCGCGGTGATGGGTGAGCGCACGAAGCACCGCGTCGGGGATCGCACCGATGCCCATCTGCAGCGTGGCGCCGTCTTCGATGAGCCCGGCCACCCGCTGGCCGATGGCGTCTTCGACCGGGTCGCCCGCGATCGCGACCGGGTGTTGAAAGAGCGGGAGGTCGACGTTCACCACCGCGGTGAAGCGCGACAGGTGCACCGCGCCATCACCCAGCGTGCGCGGCATCTTCGGGTTCATCTGCGCGATGACCACCTTCGCGCACTGGGTGGCGGCGAGCGTGACGTCGACCGACGTGCCCAGGCTCACGAAGCCGTGCGCATCGGGGGGGCTCACGTGCACGAGCGCCGCGTCGAGCGGCATGACGTTCTTCCGGAACAGCCGGGGGATCTCGGACAGGAAGATCGGCGTGTAGTCCGCCCGGCCTTCCGCCACGGCCAGCCGCAGGTTCGCGCCGACGAAGAAGGCGTTGGGTCGAAACGAACCGGCCACATCGGGGTGCGCGTGAGGCGCGGTGCCTTCGAGGTGGAGGTGCACGGTTTCCACCTCGCGCAGCTCGGAGGCCCGTGCGACGAGCGCGTCGAGCAGCGCGGTGGGGGTCGCCGCCTGACCTTGCACGAACACGCGGTCACCCGACTGGATGTGCTTCAGCGCCTCGGCGGCCGTCACGAAGGTGGTCATGGGCGCACTGTGTAGCCTGACCTTCGGCCGCTACTCGCAGCAGAACAGCGGTCGTGCGGTCTGGCAGCCTGAGTTGACGCTCGTGGCGTAGCTCGACTCAGGATGACCAACCGCGGAAAGCAGACGCATGTACGACGTACCCCACAGGCTGGTGGCACGTGAAAGCAGATGTGGATTTCAGGGCTTCGTCTTCGCGCGCGCCAGCTTGAGCACGCGGGCGAAATGTTCCGGGCTCACGGGCTGCACCGACAAGCGCTGCCCCTTCTGCAACACCGGCATGCCTTCCAGCGCCTTGTCTGCCTTCAGCACGTCGAGCGGCACGACCTCGGCGAACTTCTCCACGAAGGCGATGCGCGCCATCACCCAGCGTGGGTCTGCTTTGTCGCTGGTGGCGTCGTGGTACTCGCTCTTCTTGTCGAACTGCGAGGGGTCAGGCACCGGCGGGCCGCTCACCTTGGCGACCCCGGCCACGCCCGGGGGCTTGGCATTCGAGTGGTAGTACAGCACCAGGTCTCCATTCTTCATGTCGTCCCGCATGGAGTTGCGCGCCTGGTAATTCCGCACGCCTTCCCAGCCGCTGGTGCCGTCCTTCTCGAGGTGCGAGATGGAATAGACCTCGGGCTCGCTCTTCATCAGCCAGTACCGCTTCGCCATGCCGGCTGTGTAGCGCATCGCGCGTTGCCCTCGCGCCAGTAACGCTCCTGCTGCGTGCTGTGTAGAAGAGCAGCGCGATGAAGCAGGAAGCACTCAGCCCGCAGTTGATGCTCGACTACCTCATCGAGCTCGGCACCGCGTTGATGTCGGCGGGTTGCCCCACGCACCGGCTGGAAGAGCTGTTGGTCACCGTGGCGCTGCACGAGGGGCATCGCGCCGACGTGTTCGCCGTGCCGACGGGTCTGTTCGTGGGCGTGCGCACGCCGGAAGGTGAGCCCGCGGCCACCACGATGGTCCGCGTCACGGAGTGGACGAACGATCTTCAGCTGCTTTCCGCGCTCGACGAAGTGGTCAACGGCGTGGCCGATCGTGCGCTGAGCATTCCAGAGGCGCGCAGGCAGATCCGCGAGGTGCAGCGCCGGCCGCCGCCGTGGAGCAGGCCCTTGCAGTTGTTGGCGAGCTCCGCCGGCAGCGCTGGCGCAGCCGTCACCTTCGGCGGCGGGTGGATCGATTGTCTTCTGGCGGGGCTCGGCGGCCTGTTGTTGCGGGCCATGATGATGAACCTGAGCCAGTCGCCGGGCGTGCGCGTGCTCGAGAACTTCATCGGTGGGCTGGTGGCGGCCACCACCGCGTGGTTCGCCACGTTGCTGTGGCCGGGCAACAGCCGCGAGGTGGTGATCCTGGCCATCGTGGTGCAGTTGCTCCCCGGGCTCACCCTCACCACCGGGCTTGCCGAGCTGACCTATCGGAACCTGGTCGCCGGCACTGCGCGGTTGATGCACGCGGCCATCACGTTGTTGTCGCTCGCGTTCGGCATCGCAGCCGTGGTGTCGCTGGCGAAGGCGATCGACCTGCCGGGTGCGCCGCCGGTTCCACACGTGGCGCTCGCGTGGTGGTGGCAGGTGCTCGCCGTGCTCGTCGCGGCGCTCAGCTTCGGTGTGATGCTCGGGCTCTCGAAGGAAAAGCTGACCATCGCGCTCATGTCAGGCGCGTTGGTCTGGGGCGTGACGCTGCTCACCCGCCCGCTCCCCGGTGTTCATGCGGCGTTTCTGAACGCGCTCGTGCTCGCGGTCGGTGCGAACGTGTGGGCGAGGCTCACGAAGAAGCCGGCCCAGGTGTTCTTGAACCCGGGCATGTTGTTGCTGGTGCCGGGTGCGTTGTCGTTTCGCAGCCTCGACACGTTGTTGTCGGGCGATGCCGTGCAGGGCATTTCAGGTCTGGCCGATGTGACGTTGATCGCCAGCGCGTTGGTGATGGGCCTGCTGGTGGCGAACGTGGCGCTGCCCCCTCGGAAGGTGTTGTGACCTTCAGCGGCGAACGAGCACGTTGCGATCGTCTTCGCCGGTGAGGCGCAGCTTGCCGCTCGGGCCCAGCGCGAACCTCTCGACCGCTTCGAACGTCAAAGAGCTGAAGCCCAGCTCGAGCACGCCGGCCCGCAGCGCCTGCTCCGAGAAGCCGGGGTCGACGATGCCCTTGATGAACAGCGCACCGCCAGCGCTGTTCCTCGCTTCGTAAAAGGCGAGGCCCTCGACCTCGCCCACCACGTCATCGAGCTCGCGCGTGGTCACCGAGCGCTGGCCCGTGTGCATCACGTCAGCCACCCGGCCGTCGAGCTCGATGGCCAGCACGCTCGAGAGCTCACACGCCTCTTCATCGACGAACCCCACCCGACCCAAGTCTCCAGGCGCGTACCGCAGCAGAGGCATCGAGCGGCTCAGCGGCGTGCTGAACACCAGCTCGACGTGGCCCTCGTGCTCGGAGGGGAGCGTCTCGACCCAGGCCTGGTAATCGACCAGGTGCAGGTGCCCCGCCGGGCAACCGATGGCGAGGTCAGTGCCGCCGAACTCCGAGGCGCCATAAAACTCGACCTGCGGCGCGCGAAACGCCTTCGCCAACGCCCGCTTCTGGCAGCGCGAGGGGTACTGGTAGGTGAACACCAGCAGCCGCGGCTGATGCAGCGTGAGCCCCAGGCCCTGCGCGCGGCGATGCAGCCAATGCAGCCACACCGGGTTGACGAAGGCGATGTCGCCGCCGAACGTGTTGAACGCCTCCACCGAGCGCGTGACGTGGGCATCGCTGGCTTCGAACAGCCCGGCGCGAAAGGTGAGCAACAGCCCCCGCTCACCGTGCGGCGCGATGTCACCCGGGCAGCTGGTGCCCAGGCAGACCCCTGAGGTGAGGCTGGTCAATTTTGCGTCGTCGGGGAGGCCGTGCATCGCCCACACGCTGGGGGGCAGGGCCAGCTCGAGGTCGGCGTAGACCTTGAGCGGCTCGTCGGTGGAGCCGCTGGTCGTGAGCGGGCGAAACTGACCCGAGGCGAGCGCGGCCGGGAGATCGATTTCTCTCGCGACGAAGTGTGCTGCGGGCACGCTGAGCAGCGCATCGCGGCGCAGCACCGGGAACGACGAGAGCGCCGCCGCCGCGTCGTACGAGGCATAGTAGGGCACGCTGCGCAGCACGCGTCGTACGGCCTCGTGCAGGAGTGCTCCGTCGAGGGTGTTCATCCGGTACCGCCCAGCAACCGCAGCAAGCGACGGCCTTTCTCGAACCACTCCGCGTAGGGCCCGGTGTCCCAGTCTGCCAGACCCAGTTGATCCAGCGCGGGGCCGACTTGAAACACAGGCACCGCGCGCCCCCGCGTGAAGCGTTGGAGCGCGAGCTTGACGCCGTCGTGCACCAGCGGCCGGTGCGTCGCACCCAGCAGCTCGAGCGGCGCGCTCAGGCCGCCACACCACACGACCCCGTCGGCCTCGTGCGTTTTCCCCGCATCATCGACCAGTGCCCAGCGACCCGCCCGGCGATGGGCGGCGCAGACCCGCGCTGAGATGCGCTGCACCTGGGTCGTTCGTTTCAAGCGCGCGAACAGCGGCGCGTAGCGCACCTCGAACATTCTTTTGACGCCGGGGGGCGCTTCGGGCGGCGTCTTCCCGTCGAACCACAACACCCGCTGTGACTTCGTCAGCCCCAGGCGGGGTTGCGGCGACAGACCGACGCACGCTTCCAGAAAAGAGAGCGCGCTGGGCCCGCCGCCCACCACCGCGAGCGTGGGGTGTTGCAGCGCGCGTGTCGCCAACCGCAGCAGCGCGGTCGAGAAGTCGAAGGCATGCTCACCCCGCTTCAGCGCCCGCCGGAGCGGCTCGGGTTTGGTCAGCTCTACTTTCAAAGCGCCCCAGCCCAGGGCCAACACCGCGGCGTTCGCGCGAATCAGCGAACGGCCCGCCCTCAATTCCACGCCGCGGGGCGCGGCCTTGATCTCCGACACCCGGGCAGGAACCCGCTCCGCCCCCGAGTCGTGGAGCACCTGCGTGGCCGCGCGCACCAGCGTGTCTGCTGGCAAGAACCTTTCTCCTCTTCTCAAATGGCGCGAGAGCAGCGGGTGCTGATCAGGCTTCGTCCACGTGTTGAGGCGGAACCAGCGACCCGCAACCAACGATTCCGACGGGGAATCAGGGCCGATACACACCACGTGGAGCCCTTGCGCCCGGGCCTCGGCCGAAAGCGCGCTGCCGAGCACGCCACTGCCCACGATCGCGACGTCGAACGAGCTGCTCAAAGAAATCGCCATGGCCTTTGCGCACCCGAACCATTTCCGGTGTGATGCATCGGTATCCCTTCTCCCACCTCGAGGACTGACATGACCAGCATCCGCAACAAGCCGAGCAATACGGGTACCACCGGCGGCCTGAAGAACGTGAAGAGCAACGAGGTTCCTGCGAAGCCCAAGAAGGTCACCGAGAACAAGCCGGAGTCGGGCTGGAAGCCTTCCAAGCCCGCTCCCGCGCCGTCGCCCAGCAAGCCGCCTCTGGGGCGCTGAGCCGTTCGACACTGCTCGTTGCACCAGACGCCTCCTTTCACGGAGGCGTCGTCGTTTCGTCAGCTGACCGGAACGCCCGTGATGAGCGCGAGCCCGCCTGGGTGTGCACCCGCTTCATCGCCCAGCGCAGCCAACGCCAGCTGCGTCAGCGCACGTTCGGTCTTCTTGGTCTTCCAGTGCGCCGTGAGCGCCGCGTAGAGGCATGACGCCTTGCCTCCTCGCCATGCTGTTGCGAACGACGGCGCCTCAGCATGTTGGCCCTCGTACACCAGCCCACCCGGGAAGAAGAGCCGGCCGCCTTCGTGCACCGTCGCCTCACCACCTTCATCGAACTGCTGCATGCCATCGCCCCGCAACCCGCGCGGGCCCAGCCCGATGGGCTGCTTCCAGCCCTGCCTGAAGAACTTCACGCGCTCGAACGCATCGAGGAACTGCACCACGCACACCCGCACCGAATCAGCAGGCAGCTCCATCGCCACGAGCGCGTCGCGGCCCGCCTTGCGCGGGTTGTCGTTGTCGCCGCTCTCACCATCGAGAACCTCTTTGACCGCCGCCACGGCCTTCGCCAACGCCCCTTCAGGTACCGCGCCGATGACCGCCGAGAGCCACACCAGCACCTGGCGATCCGTGTGCAACGGCACCAACTCGAGCGCATCACCCGGCCGCACCAGCAAGCTGAACTCGTAGCGACGCGAGCGGAAGCTGCGCACCGAAACGTCCTTCGGCAACGCGCCCGCCTGCGGTGGAGAGATCGCCCGCACTGCCGCCACCCGCACGTCACCCACGGGCGCGTTGACTGACCGGCGCTGTTTTTGGAACTCAGCCCAGAATCCGTTCTTCGCCAGCGTCACCACCCGCAGCGGCTCTTCACCCAGGTGCACGTTGGCCACTTCGCTGAGCACGCGCGGGCCTTCTGAATACCCGCGCGCTCCACGCCCCATGTAGCCGGCGCTGGGGATCAGGATCAGATCACCCGCGGCCAACAGAATCGGCGGCGCGTTGGAGAAATGATCGGCCGCCTCCCGCAGCATCTTCCGCTCGAGCGCGCCGCGATGCCCGTCGATCGAGATGGTGCGCCCCTCTTCTCCAGACGCCCACAACAGCCCCGACGAGACGCCCGAGGCGTACGTGGTGACGCGCATGTGCCGCGGCTCGAACAACACCACCGCGCACTCGAGGCGATGGTCGAACGGCTTCTCACACAACTTCTCCAGCGCGAAGTTGGCCGAGAGGCCGGGGTCTCCATCGGACTCCAACGACCCTTTGAGCGACTCGAAGGCCGCATCGAGCGGGTGCGCGATCGGCCGGCCATCTTTGTCGACCACACGAAGCGAGATGAACGCGAAGCGCTCGAAGGCCAGCTCGATGCCCGCGAACCATTCTGGCACCGCTTGCGGAATGCGCTGCTCGACCACCGACAACTCGAAGCGTGGATACACCTTCGACCACAAGGTGGCGTCGGGCTCGGGGTAGGGCGTTTCGTCGTCATCCTCGAGCGGGCGCGACTCGGGTTTCGGCTTCCGGGTCGAGACGCGTTCGGCCTCGATCACCAGCTGCGTCGAGCAATACGCACACGTCGCGCGTGCCGCGTTCTCGGGGATCTCGATGGGTGCGCCACAAGCAGGGCAGTGCGGAGCTTGAATCTGCATCACGCCGTGAAGATAGAAGCGGGCTACCCGAAGACCCAGCCTCCTTTCAAAGAGACTGGGCCTCGAAGGGCTTCGCCAGTCCTGGGGACTGCAGGCGATGGGGGCCCCCGACGCAACCCCTGAAATCGACTGAGTGTATAACGGCGCTGTGATGACACGCGCCCTGCTGCTTTCTTCGCTTCTGTTCTGCACGGGAGCACTCGCCGACCCCGTGCCGACGCCCTCGCCCTCGAAGAGGACGCCGAAGGCGAAGAAGCCGCCCAAAGAAAAGCACGATGCTTTCGGTTTCATCGCGCTCAACGGTGAGCGCACCGAAGTGCGTTGGACTGACGGGGATTCCTTCAAGATCAAAGAGGGTGCGCGCAAAGGCATGGGCACCCGGCTGGTTGGGTACAACACGCTCGAGGCGTATGGGCCGGTGCATCAGTGGGGCGAGTGGACTGCCGCTGAGCTCTTCACGCTCGCCAAAGAATCAAGCCAGGTCGCCGCCGCCCAGGAGTGGAACTGCACCACCGACGGCAAGATGGATGGTTACCACCGGCTGCTGGTGCGCTGCGCGAAGCTCGCCGCAGAGATGGCGCGTGCGGGTCATGGCCTCGCCTACGCGGTCGACGGAGAAAAGGCCGATCCCGAAGTGGTCGCGGCACAGGCCGAAGCCATGAAAGAGAAGCGCGGCATCTGGGCCAAGGGCCGCACCAACGGGGTGATCACTTCGCTTCATTCGGTGGGCGAAGGAGGCAGTGAAGAACCCGAGGCGTACAACCGCGTGGTCGACACGCGCACCGGGGCTGCGTTGAAGCGCAAGCACGCAGACCGCTACGAGAGCTGCCAGAACGTGTGCCTGGACACCGATGGCCAGAAGTCCTGCATGATCTACGTGCCCTTCAAGCATCGGTATCGCGGTCAGCCAGATTGTCTCAAGTAGCTGTTTTTGAGCGGCTTCATGTGTCAACATTGAACAAAGATTGCACTGGTTTCGCTCCCCGTTAGGTGAGGTCGCATGATTCGTTGGCTCGTGGCGATGTCGATGGTGCTCAGTGGCTGCAGCTGCAACGGTTTCGATGTGCCGGCGCTGCCCGAAAAAGTGCTCGGCACGTGCACGTACACGAACAAGTTCAGCCAGCTGACGGAGTGCAAAGACTACGTCGGCGAGTGGTCTGAGAAGGAAGCGACCGAAGATTGCAAGAGCAACGGCGCGGACATCGTGCTCGCGCAGAAGTGCGGCATCGCCCCGGCGGACAAGTTCGGTGACTGCATCTTCATCGTCGACGAAGCGAAGCAGAAGTTCGCGCGGGTCGAGCTGCCCGGAACCGACCCGGCGAAGTGCAAGTCGATGGAGCGCGGCTGCGAACTCTTCGGCGGCGGCAGCTTTCAGCCGAGCAGCGTGTGCGGCGGGCTAACGGGTTTGGATGGGCCTTCTGGTCTGCCCACGTTTCAACAGCCCACGTTCGATTGCAAAGCGCCTCTCGCAGGTGAGCCGGTGGGCAAGGGCCCGGACGGCAAGGTGTGCAGCTGGTCGATGATCTCCGGCGCGACAGAGGAGGGCCGCGACTTCAACGCCTACGGCAATTGCGAGATGGTTCGCACCCAGCGCCCCTACTATCCCGCGCCGCCCGCGCCGGAAGCCACGCAGGCCGATTCGCGCATGGATGACCCCGCGTACGAAGCTGACGTACAGTGGGTGAAGAGCCAGATTCAGTCGACCGCGTGCGTGTGCTGCCACTCCACGGTGGCGCCGAAGGGCAGCAGCAATTGGTATCTCGAGTCGGGGCCGAACTTCTTCAACTCGTTCTTCCCTCGTGGTTTGGCGATGGGTGCGGGGTGGATCGACACGGTGGGCTTCGGTGCGTTTCCCCCCGAACAGAACAATGGCTTCACGCGTGCCACGCCGATGAACCCGAACCACACCATCTTCGTGACCACCGATGACGCGCGCATGAAGCGCATCTTCGAGGCTGAGCTCGCGTTCCGCGGCAAGACGCGCGCGGACTTTGCTGACCAGGTCTACGGCGCGGGGCCGCTCGATGCGCAGCGTTTCTACGTGCCCAAGGCGTGTGACTCGGGTGAAGGCGTCGCGGCCGATGGCACCATGACGTGGATCGGCGGCAAGGCGCGCTACGTGTACGTGATGGACATGAACTCCACCTCGCCCGGCGTGCCGCCCAATCTGGACATTCCGATGGGCACGCAGTGGCGCATCGACGTGCCGTGGCTGGATGGAACGCCGATCGAGTCGGGCTCGGTGAAGTACGGGGTGGTGCCGGAAGGTGGGACCCAGCGCAGTCCGCTGACGGGTGCGGCGGCGCCGCTTGGAGCAGGGAAGCAGTACTACCTGTACGTGCTTCAGGACATCGCGATCCCCGTGACGCGCTGCTTGTTCACGATGCCCTGAGGAAAGCGGCCCTGAAGAAGGTGGTGAATGACGGGCTTGGTTCACGTGGCGAGGGTCGGTCCCGGGGCGACTCTCCCGGCCGTAGCAACCCTGTTGTCACGCGTGACAACAGGGTTGTCACGGCCCACGGAGAACTCCACCAGGTCACATGAATCCACCACCCAGGCGCTGAGAGCCCGCGCGCCAAGAGCACGAACCAACCCTTGATACACCGCCCCCCATCAAGGCCGTTGGACTGCGTCCGCCCCTTCCACACTCGATCCTCGACCTACGAGGTGCATTTGAGGGAGCGCCTCCTTCAAAACCGCCAGCCGCTGCTCAACGATGGGGTTACCAGAAACGCTCAAGTACTCGAGGCGCTCGAACTTCACCGCCGCGAGCCGCTCAGCGCCTTCACGGTGATGGCATTGCGCCGCAGCTTGAGCGAAATCAGCCGCGCCGTGCCGGGAGATGCGAGCAACACCTCAAGCCCGTCATCACCAGGCTGACCCTGCGAGACGTCGAGATGCTCGAGCGCTGGGAGCGCACCGACAAGATCATCCTCAACGCCTCAAC
>JAYTAT010000365.1:0-4380 GCA_043737315.1 Archangium sp. | reverse complement strand
CGCCCGCCACGCTCTCGCCTGCCGACTGGAAGGCGCTGGTCAAAGGCATTCAGGCCACCATCGCGTTCGCGTTGGAGCACGAGGGTGATGGAGACGAGATCAAGTACGTCGAAGAGGGCGCTCCGAACCCGTTTCTGATCTACGGGCGCGCGGGAACGCCGTGCAGCAAGTGCAAGACGATCGTGGAGTCATTCACCCAGGGCGGCCGGACGACGCACTTCTGTCCGACCTGCCAGCCGAAGCAGAGGAGGATCGATGGAGACCAGATGCGCAAAAGGCCTCGAGCACGTCGCTATCGCGGTTAAGGACCTCGATGCAGCCGTTCACTATTACGTGCATGTGCTGGGCTTCGCGCCCCCCGAATTCGAGGTGGTGGCCGACCAAAAGGTGCGCACGGCGATCTTCGGTCACGGCATGGGCCGCATCGAGTTGATCTGCCCGACCGACCCGACCTCGAGCGTGGCGAAGTTTCTCGAGAAGAGGGGCGATGGGCTGCATCACATCTGCGTCGAGGTCGACGACATCGTGGCCACGCTCGCTGAGTTGAAGGCGAAGGGCGTCGCGTTGTTAGACGAGGTGCCGCGCATCGGGGCGGGCGGCGCGAAGATCGCGTTCGTTCACCCGAAGGGTGGCTACGGGGTGTTGACCGAGCTTCGCCAGGGTCCGTGAGCTGAGACGGGCGTAGACCAGTCGTCGTCTCAAATCATGAGGTTGGGCTGGCACGCAGGCTGCTCAACGGTCGCGGCATGTCCACCCGTCCCGTTGGAAGTCCCTCGTCGACCGTCACCGAAGTGAACTTCAGCGAAGTCGAGAGCGAGCCGTTCACAGCACCACCGACGCGATCGCCTCCGCGCAATGAGAGTCAGGTCGAGCCGTGGTTGGGGCACCGGCCGCTCACTTTCGACGAACCTGAGTTCTTTCAAGGCGCGACCAGTTCGGCGCCGGATCTCGCAATGCAGGCCGCTCAAGAAGCCGCCCAACGGCAACGCGATCTCAAGAGCCTTTCCGTTCTCGACGCGCCGATTGCCGCCTTGGGCGCCAGGTTTGATGCCGACACGTCTTTCACGGTGAAGCACGTAACCACGTTTGGGAAGGCCATTCGGACGCCCGAGTTCATGAGCGCCGCTGCGAACCTTTCGCCCGCTGACGTCCGCGCACGAGTGGAGGAGCAGGTGAAAAGGGCCTGGCCTCAGGCCTCGCCGGAACAGACTCAGAAGCTGAAGCAGTACCTCATGGGTGAGATGGGCCAGTTTCTTCAGCAAAACCTAGCGCCGCGGATGCAGGAGACCGCGACCCAAATGCTCGACGCCGCCGCAAAGACTTTCGACAAGATGGCAGCCAACCCTGCCGAGGTCGCTGCTCTTGCGACGCGGCTGACGGACATGGCTCACCCGTCGACGCCTGTCGAAGAGCGGGTCGAGGTTCGCGATCTTCGAATTGCGCTTGGTTTGAAGGCTGACGAGGCGAACGTCACACCCGAAGAGCTGACGAACGGTCTCAAGGCGCGCGCCGGGCTGCTGCATCGGGAGGCAAAGAAGATGAAGTACCACGATCAGCTCACGGTGTTCCGCGCGCTGGCTGAGCAAGACGTGAGCGGGATCTACAAGCAGGCGAAGGGCATTCGCGAGGGCAGCATGCTCGCTGCGCAGATTGATGGCGTTCGTGCCACGGGCCAAAAAGAGAACGCCGCCATCGCAGGCGCCCAGTTCGGCGCGATGGTTGCGGCCGCGGTGGTCACGGGTGGGCTGGGTGTTGGCGGCGTCGCGGGCGTCGCGATCAGCAGCGGCGCGGCCCTCTCGCTCAAAGCACCCTCGGTGCTCCTGGCCTGGCAATCAGTCGACACCGCCAAGGCGGGCGAGTCTGCCGGCACCATGAAGGCGGGGGCCGAAGAAGCGGCCACCCAGAAAGCGGTGATTGTGACGGCAGAGGCGGCGCTCGGTGTCGGGGCTTCCGCCGCGGGCTCCCAGTTCCTGCATGGCGCCACTGAAAAGCTTGCGGCACCGTTCGTCGCTCACATGGCGGACGACCTCGTGAAGGGCGCAGCCCACGGTGTCATCGAGGGCTTGGTGGAAACCGGAGGTCGCATTGGCGGCCACTGGGTCGACCACAAACTGTCGAATGAAGGTCGGGCCACAGGCAAGAACGCCCTCGAGCGTGCCAAGCCGTGAGCAACTCCGCCTCCACTGAAAGCACAGGGGTACCCCGCGCCAAAGTGGAGGCGTTGAACGTGGGTTGGTACAACCCCGCCATGCCCGTGACCAACCCCGAACTCGGCAGTGTGCCCCCTTCAGTTCAGGTGGACGAGGGCGGTGCCGACCCGATGATCGGCATCGACCTGGGCGGCTTCAAGGTGGTCAAGCTGCTCGCGGCCGGCGGCATGGGGCTCGTCTACGAGGCGATGCATCCAGCGATCGGCCGGCGCGCGGCGGTCAAGGTGCTCAAGCCTGAGGTGGCAGCCGACGCGGAGTGGACCAAGCGGTTCTTGTCTGAAGCGCGTGCCCTGGGGGCCATCAAGCATCGAAACCTGATCGAGGTGCTCAACTTCGGGAAGACGCCCGATGGGCGTGAATTCCTGATGATGGAGTTCCTCGATGGTGAGCCACTCGACGCGTACATCCGTCGGCTGGGGCAGCTTGCTCCGGCCGTCGCGCTGGGCATCGCTGATCAGATCCTCAACGGGCTCGCCGAGGCGCACAAGAAGGGCGTGGTGCATCGCGATCTGAAGCCCGCCAACGTGTACTTGCTGCGTGAGCACAACGGCGAGCTGCTGGTGAAGGTGCTCGATTTTGGTCTCGCGCGTCAGGAGCCGATCGCGCTCCTCGATGGCGCCGTGAATCTGCCCAAGCGGGATGATGGCGCTTCCTTGCTGGCCGGCACGCCCGAGTACATCGCGCCCGAGCAGGCGCAGGGCATGAAGGTCGAAGGTTCGGCGGATCTGTATTCGCTCGGCGTGATGTTGTTCGAGATGCTCAGCGGGCAGTTGCCGTTCGAGGCCGACACGGTCGTGGCGTTGCTCCAGAAGCACGTCTCGGAGCGCGCGCCCCGGCTCTCTTCGGTGATGAACAACGTGCCCGAGGGGCTCGAGGAGTTCATCGAGGGCTTGCTCGAAAAAGAGCCCGGGCTGCGGCCGAAGTCGGCTGATGCGGCGCGCGTGACGGTGCAGCGGTTGCTCAAGCGCCTCTCGCAAGACTCCACGGCCGTGCGCATGAACCCGGCGATGGAGGACTTCGATTCGAAGCGTGCTCCAACGGCGAAGATCAACCGCGTCGAAGCCGGCACTGACAAGGCGATCCTGGCAGCGTTCCCCGAAAAGAAGAGCCGCGGGTGGATCTTCTTCGTGCTCGCGCTGCTGTTGCTGCTGGGTGGTGGGGTGATCTGGAAGCTGAGCGGCACGGAAGATCTGCCCGTCGCCGTGACAGAGCCGGTGGTTCTGCCTGAAGTGAAGGTCGAGCCCGCGGTCGCCGAGCCCCCCGCGCCTGAGGTCGACACGGTCGAGGCGTTGCCGAAGATCGCGAAGGCGGCGTCACCCGAGGTGGTGAAGCCCACGCCGACGCTCAAGCTGGCACCTTTGAAGAAGATCACCATCGAACGCGCGTCGTGCGAACCGACCGACGATTGGCGCAAGCGCATCATGGGTGACGTCACTGAGCTGGGCACGCTGGTGCTCCATGATCCCAAGCTGAATGAGGTCTGGGATCGCGAAGGCCGCCGGGTGGCAGGGCTTGCGATGGGCGCGAAGACAGTGGGCGAATGCGTTTCCACGCAAGCTGCATTCGACAAGCTTCGCGTCACGCTGGGGCACTGAGCGCAGCACATGAGTCGACAGATCGACCTGCTTTGCTACAACCACGCCTTCATGTTCGCGTTCAAGAAATGGCTCTGGTGCGTGGTGGTTGGTGCGTCGGCGGTGGCCTTTGCTCAGGCACCGAAGCCGTCGTTGATGCCCTTTCCGCTGGAGTTCAAGCGAATGCCCTCGGGCTTCTCGAAGGACGACAAGGAGGCGATGCAGCGCGAGTACACCCGGCTGCTTCGGCTCTCGGGCGCGATGGTGCCTGATTTTGCCCGCTACGATCTCGCGCTCAAGGAGCTCAAGCGCCAAGACTGCGAGCGGGAAGACGAGTGCCTGGTGCAGTTGGCGAAGAAGGCAGAGTCGCTCTACTCGTTGTACTCGAGCGTCGATTACACGCTCGAGGGCGCGGTGGTGGTGACGGGCCGCGTGGTGCGTGACGACGGCAAGGTCGCCAGCCCGACGGATTCGGTGAAGCTCGCGAAGGGCCGCGATTCGTTCAAGGACATCGCGAAGAACGCGCTGGTGCAGTTGTTCACGCAGCTGAAGATCTCCGATTTGCCCGCGACGAGGCTGGTCGAGAAAGCCGAGCC
>JAYTAT010000364.1:0-4388 GCA_043737315.1 Archangium sp. | reverse complement strand
CGCCCATGGGGTCGGGGAAGATCACCATCGCGTTGTCGACGTCACCGCCGATCTTCGAGCCGCCGATGTTGCTGCCCACCACGTGATCAGAGGCGTCGAGCTCGCGGCTCATGATGATGTGATCCTGCCGCACCAGACGCGGGTTGAGGATCGTGTTGAGCAGATCGTACGTGACCTGGCTGGGCAGCGTGCCGGCGCGCGCGATGTTCACCGAGATGGCGCGCACTTCAGGATCGAGGATCTCGCCCTGGTAGATGCCGCGCGGCGTGTACTGGATCATGCGCGACGGAATCGTGACCTGACGCCGGGGGAACTCGTGGTTCACCACCATGGTGATCAGATCCGCATAGAGCGTGCGCACCAGCGTGTTCACCGCCGGCTGCTGCGTGTCTTTCGCGCACAACGAAGCGAGCAGCGAGAGCAGGTACGGGTTGCCCACCAGGTGCACGTTGGGGCCGTAGAAGTGCTTCAGCTCAGAGAGCGCGAAGGGAACGTTTTCGTAGAGGGAGTCGCGCATGGTTCAGGTCACCGGCTGAAGAGTTCGAGGTTCTGCGGAGGCGTGGCTTCGACGGGCGTGGGCACGTGGCACTTGCGGCAGCGAGCCTCGTAGGCGCCGGCGGCCCCGACCACCACGCGCTCGGAGGAATCAGACAGGCGCTGGCTGCGGTTGGCGGGGTTGCCACACACCACGCAGATGGCCAGCTCTTTGGTCACGTACTCGGCCACCGCGAGCAGCTGCGGCATCGGCTCGAACGGTTTGCCCTGGTAGTCCTGATCGAGACCGGCGCACACCACCCGCTTGCCTTGCGCGGCGAGCGCTTCGACCACCGCGATGATCTCCATACCGAGGAACTGCACCTCGTCGATGCCCACCACCTCGGTGTCTGCCTTCACGGCCTGAAGAATCTGTTCGGCCCGCGCCACCGGCGTGGCGACGATCTTCAGCTGCGAGTGGCTGACCACCGCGAGCTCGTCGTACCGATTGTCGATCTGCGGCTTGAAGACCTGGATCTTCTGCTTGCCGTAGAGCGCTCGTCTGAGCCTGCGGATCAGCTCCTCGGTCTTGCCGGAGAACATCGAGCCGCAGATGACTTCGATCCACCCGATGTCTTTGGGGAACTGATGCATCATCACGAATCCAGGTCGAGCAGCTTCGCCAGCGTGCGCGCGTCTGCGGGTGGAAACTGGAACTGGCCCATCTCATCGAGCGAGGCCCAGCGGTGATCGTTCACCACCCGGTGGCTGACCTCTTGATCAGGCTGGGCGAGCTTGCAGTGAAAGACGCGGAACTCGACCGAGTAGGTGTCGTACTCGTGGGTGGTCGCCATCGCCTCTTCACCGACGATGACGTCGATGCCCAGCCGCTCAGCGAGCTCACGGTGGAGCGCGTCGACGTCGCCTTCGCCTTCGTGGACCCGCCCGCCTGGGAACTCCCACAGCAGCGGCAAAGAGGCGGTCGTGGAGCGCTGGGTGACCAGGTATCGGCCCGGCTCGCGCTCGAGCATGGCTCCCACGACGCGGATCTTGCGGCGGTTCACGCGGCGTCGCGTAGCAGAACGAGGGGGTCAGCGCAGCCCGTAAAGCCCCCGGTCGCGCGCGACCTCCAGCGCCCGCCGCGGCACCAGCTCTGAGGGCGATTCCCCCGCCTCGAAACGTTTGCGGATCTCAGTCGAAGAGACCTCAGCCATCGGCGGCCCCAGCGCCTGCACAGCCGGATACCCCGCCCGGTGCAGCACCGTCACCTCCACCATCTTTTCGATGCGATCCCACGACTTCCACTTGGGCAGATCACCCAGGATGTCCGAGCCGATCACCCAGCGAAACTTCACGCCTGGGTGCCTGGGAAGTAGCCACTCCAGCAGCTCGATGGTGCGCCCTTCCCCTCCGACTTCCGCTTCGACCCGGCTGACCTGGAGCCACGGGCCCACGTCGAGCGCCATCGCCTCGCACATGGCCACCCGAGCCTCGAAGGGCTCGAGCGGTTTGCCGAAGGGGTGATTGAAGCTGGGCAACAACCAGACCTCGTCGCAGCCCAGCGTGGCGCGCAAGTAGAGCGCAGCCATCAGATGCCCGATGTGCGGGGGGTTGAAGGAGCCTCCGAGGAGCGCGATTTCCTTCACGTCACTTCACCGAGATCTTCGTCTTGCCGCCGCCGATCTGAATCGGCATGCGATCGATCACCGCCTTGCCGTCCAGGGTGAAGGCAGAGAACATCACCTGCCGATCCACCATCTCGAGCAGCCCCACGGTGGGCTGTTTACCCGTCAGCCGGCCCGGGGTGATGAACGTGCGCGGCCCGACCTTCACCACACGCGGCTCAGGATCCTTGCCGTGCACCAGCACGATGGCGTTGAGCATGTCCTCCTTGTCGAGGTCATTCTTGTCGTGCACCAGGCAGCACAAGGAGTCGCCCAGCATCTCCAGCACTTTTCGGGGCACCGCGGTGTCGGCGTAGGCCAGCGAACCCTTTTCCGGCGCGCGGAGAATCTTGTCCTTCAACTGCGTGAGCTCTTCGATTTCCCGCACCTGCTCGTGGGCCGTACCGAAGGCCGCGGGGCGATCGACCTGGCTCAAGCCGATGAGGTAATTCCGCACGTCTTCGAGGAAGTCTTCGCTGCTGTAGTCAGACTTCGCTTTGACCTCGGCGCGCTTCCACTTCACCCATTCATCGAGGTCGCTGAACTTGCCGCCCGCGAAAAGAAACCGGCGCGCACCCTTCGAGGCAAGGAACTTCAGCGCCGCATCGAACGCGGTCAGGTCACCATCGCTGTCTGAGAAGACGCCGATTGAAACCATCGCTTAAGGGTAGAGAGCATAGCGTCGCCTCAGCGGGTCGAAAGAGCGCAACTGAGCCTCAAACCCCTCGAAGAGCGAATCGAGCGATTGCCCCGATTCGATGCCCTTTCTGACCTGATCCGTGCCGCAGAGCAGATCGAACGCTGGCACGTCGTCCACGAACTCGTAGGCGTCGTCGCGCCAGGCGAAGTTTTTGCCCCCCAGCTCGAAGCAGGCCTGGAAGATCGCCACGCCCGTACGCAGGGGCAGAAACGCCTGGGCGTCGGTCACGTGAATGAAGGCGCCTTCACACGACTGCCCCTTCCACTTGTCGAAGGTGGGGGTGAACGCGCAGGGGCGAAAAGTCACCCCGGGCAGCTTCAGGGCCTGCAGCTTCTGAGCGACCTCGTAGGACTTGAGGTACGGCGCACCGAACTGCTCGAACGGACGACAGGTGCCCCGGCCTTCCGAGACGTTGGTGCCTTCGCCCAGGCACATGCCCGGGTAGACCAGCGCGGTGTCGGTGGTGGGCATGTTGGGCGACGGGGGAATGAAGGCCCGCTGAGCGTCTTGCCACTCAGAGGAGCGCGTCAGTCCTTCCACCGGGGTGACGTGCAGCTCGACGTCGATTTGCTCCTGATCCTTGAGCAGCCTGGCGATCTCGCCTGCCGACATGCCGTGGCGCGTGGGCAGCGCGTACAGGCCTACGAAGCTGCGGTACCGCTCGCCGACCAGGTTGCCTTCAGTCAGTGAGAGGCCGATGGGGTTCGGCCGATCGAGCACGTGGAAAGCGAGCTTCGCCTTCGCGGCCGCCTTCATCGCCAGGGCCATCGTGTAGATGTACGTGTAGTAGCGGCTGCCGACGTCTTGAATGTCGAAGACCAGCGCATCGAGGCCGGTGAGCCACTCGGCGCGCGGGGTCAGCGACTCGAAGGTGTGACCGTAGAGGCTGTAGATGGGCACGCCGGTGCGGCGATCACGCGCGACGTCGTCGACGGCGACCATGTACTGCGCCTCGCCGCGCACGCCGTGTTCCGGGCCGAACAACGCGCCCAGGGTGACACCGGGAGCATCGTGCAGCAAATCGATCAAGTGCACGAAGCGGGAGTCGACGCTGGTGGGGTTGACGATCGCGCCGACCCGTTTGCCTTTGAGCGCTTCAAAGCCGTTCGCCGACTGCACATCGATGCCGAAGCGCATCACTTGCCTTTCTTCTTCGCTCCGAGCTCGAACTCGAACACCGATTCGCTCTTCTGCTTCGAGTACTCCGCGTCGCGCAGCCCGAAGTACACGTGGCCCAGCAGGAGCGGATCTTTGACCGTGTCCTGGAGCAGATCGACGCCCTCTGCCACGCCCTCTTTCGAGATGCGGGCGCGCAGCTTGTACTTTCCCATCAGCTGCCGCTTCGTCAGCTTGCGCTCATCGCAGAACTTCCCGAGTGAGGTCTGCACGGCCCAGTAGACGTTGGTGGGGGCGCCCTTCGCCTTCTTCCCGGGCAGCTTGAAGTCGGCCTCGAGCTTGCTCACGGCGGCGAGGTTCTCGGTGCGGGTGGGGTCGATGGCCACCGCCTTGCGGTACTCGTCGAGCGCTTCGTGGAGCACCCCTGCAGCCAT
>JAYTAT010000363.1:0-4389 GCA_043737315.1 Archangium sp. | reverse complement strand
AAGACTGCGGTCTCCACGCGGCGTCATCGGCCACGCCTTCAGGGGGCGAAGGCGGGCGGAAGGTCTCGACCAGCTGACGCGACCGGAACCACTCCGAGCCATCGAGGGAACGCGCCGCGAGCAGACCCACCACGCGCGGCAGGTTCTCCAACGCGAAGGCGCGGCGCACCTGCAGGAGCGCGCTGTGTTGATGCAACCATTGACCCAGGGGATCGCCTTCGAAGGTGCCAGGGGCAGGCGCACTGTCCGCATCCATCGCGGTGGGCTCGCTCTGGGGCCTTGAGAGCTCGACGAAGACGCGCTTCTGCGGGCCCAGATGCGCCGCCTGGAACTCGAGCGTGGGCAACGAAGAAGATGGCGTGGCTGCCGAGAAGCCGCGGCCCAGCTGCAGTAGAGAAGGGTTGAGGCCGTCATTGCTGCGCGACGTGCCGAGCGCCACGAAGTCGAGGGGGCCTTTTCTGTGCAGCAGCGCCAACTTGAAACGCACCCGGTGAGCGACCGCCGCGAGGCCCTCTGGGTGCGCCCGGCACACCAGCTCGAGGGCGCAGAGCAACCCCAGAACGGTGGCTGCCAGGAGCAAAAGTCGCGACCGCATTGCCCCGGCGCCTACCTGCTCTCGGACCTGGCTTAAAGAAGTGTTCCGACGTACCCGCCGAGAAATTGAAGCACCTCGCGCGGTGGCATCGTTTCGCTCATCGAGGTGAAGCTGCGAATCAAGGACACGAGGCCGTCTGCGGGCTGATCAGACTTCCCCCCGCCCGGCTGCAGCTGGTGGCCGCGTTGATGCGAATGCGACCCACCGCGCCGCCACCACCGCCGCCGCCCCGTTCAAATGTGCTCGCGGGAAAACCAGCCTGGGGCGATGCGGTTGCCGCACCGCCCCAGCCGCCATTGCCCCCACCCGGCGTGCCCATGCCGCCGCCTGGTGCAGGTTGTGAGTCTTGCCGGCCATCGGCTCCCACGTTCAGGGTGCTCAACGAACCACCTTCACCACCTCCGCCGCCGTTGGCCACCACCCACGCCGTGGGTCCGAGCGTCACCGCCTGGGCTTCGAAGAGCAGCGCGCCGCCGCTCCCGCCACCACCGCCGCCGAAGCTCTGAGAAGAATTGGGCGCGCCCCCGCCGCGCCCGAAGGCGGTGACCAGGCTGTTGATGCTCAGACTGCCCACGGCCGAGATCTGCAACGCCCCGCCCCCTACACCGCCTGAATTACCGGCGAAGACGGTGCCGCCGCCCCCTCTGCCGCCGGTGCAACCGCCCCGCAGGGGGATGAGCGTCGGCGTTCCATTCAGAATGCCCACGGCCCCGCCGCCTGCACTCCCCGAGGGGCCGCCCATGCCACCGGGCGTGCCGAAACCGGCACCTCCACCGCCGCCTTTTCCCGGCTGGCCCGCAGGCCCGTCGAAGCCCACGCCGCCGTTGCCGCACGAAGGCGACGTACCCGCGGCGTTGCCGACGACGATCTGCCCCTCAATGTCGACGTTGCCGAGCACCGCGAAGATGGCCGGCCGGCTGCCCCGCACCTCGAGCGCGGCGCCCAGCATGACGGTGAAATTGTTCACCAGGAAGAGCACTGCGGGCTCTGCCCCGGGACGATTGATCACCGTGAAGGCGGGCAACGTCGCACAGCTGCCGCTCGACACGCTGGGCGTGGTGGTGTCGACCACGATGGCGCAGCTCACCGTAAAATCGGCCCCGGCAACGGGCAGCTCGTCCTCGGTGAAGTTGCTGGGCTGGTAGGGGAAACGCTGCGAAGGCAGGCAGTCGAAGCTCGAGTTGCACGTACCCGCCCCCGCGCCCGCATCACAGGCCCCCGAGCGCACGGTGAATTGACACGAACCGTCGAGACGGCACGTGCTGGTCTGATGACACTGGCTGGGCGGCGTACAGACCACGGGCGTGCCGCGGCAACCACCGTCCCCATCGCAGGTGTCGTTGACCGTGCAGTTCTGCCCGTCGCTGCAGGCGTTGGCAGCCAGCGGTACGTAGCGGCAAGTACCCGCGGGCTCCTGGCAGGTGCCTGCGCCCAGGCAGGCATTGGGCGAAGCGGGGCACGTTCGCGCCATGCCGCTGCACGACCCATTCGAAGCGCAGCTCTCAGCCGTGGTGCAGGCCAGCCCGTCGTCGCACCCGCCCAACTTCGGGCCGTACACGCAGCCCGAATCAGGCATGCACGCGCCCGCGGTGGCGAAGCACAAACCCGGAGGCATGTTGCAGACGACCCCGGTGAGCTGCTCGCAGCCGCCGTCGGCCACGCAGCGTTCGCCCATCGTGCAGCGGTTCTTGTCGTCGCAGCGGGCCCCGGAGGGACAATCTGCGTCGGCGCAGTCGATCTGCCCGTCGAGATCATTGTCGACGCCGTCGGTGCAGAGCACCTCGGTCTGGGCGCGGCAGATCGACGAAGCACAGCTGCCGCCACCTGCACAGGCCAGCCCGTCGCACCCGGGGTCTTCGCAGTCGGTGGTGCGATCACAATCGTCGTCGACGCCGTTGGAGCAGGCCTCGACGTTCCCGGGATACACCTCGGGGTTGCCGTCATCACAATCGGCCGGGAGCCCGACCCCGTCGCGATCGCGATCGATACCTGCATCGGCGGGGCCCGCATCGACCCCGGCGGCCGTGGCCAACACGCACTCGAGGCCGTTGCACACGAACCCCGCGCTGCAGTCATCGCCGGTGGCGCAGGCGAATCGGGTGATGCGGGGGTCGAACGCGCCACACGTGCAGCCCGCGGCGAAGAACGAAAGGGTCAGGACACACGTACGCCAGCGGTTCACGGCCGCGCAGCGTACCACTTCATCGCAGCGCTGCTTCGACCGCCCCGAGCAACTCGCTGGGGCCGAACGGCTTCTGGAGCACCGGCAGCCTGCTCACCTCGACCGGCAGCCAGTTCGCGTCGAGCGGGTGGCCGGTCACGAACATCACCCGCTGGCCCTGGATGAAGAGTTCGACCATCTCTTGCGTGGCGTTGCCGTCGCCGAGCACCACGTCAGAGACCACCAGGTCAAAGGGGCCCGAGCGTCCCAGCAGCTCACGCGCCTGGCTGAGGCTGGAGGCCTCGACGATGGTGTAGCCGCGCGCCGAGAGGATGCGCACCAGCGTGCGGCGCACCAGCGGGTCGTCTTCCACCACCAGCAATCGTTGGCCCTTCGCGCGCACCACGGGTGGCGGCGTGGGGTTGACCTGGGTGGATGCTTCGGGCCCGGCCGGCTGCAGGTGAATGCAGAAGGTGGTGCCCTCACCCGGCACGGAGTTCACGCTGATGGTGCCGCCGTGTTGCTGCACGATGCCTTCGACCACTGAGAGGCCCAGGCCCGTGCCCCGCCCCGGACCCTTGGTGGTGAAGAACGGCTCGAAGATGTGGGGGAGCGTCTCTGGCGAGATGCCGGCGCCGGTGTCGCTGCACTCGATCTCGACGAGGCCATCGGGGCGCAGCCGGGTGGTGACCTTGAAGACGCCTCCTTTGGGCATCGCGTCGCGGGCGTTGAGCGCGAGGTTGATCATCACCTGGTGAAGCTGGGTGACGTCCGCCTCCACCGTGGTGCCGCCTGCGCCGGGCGCCCACTCGAGCCGCACGTGCTCTTGAAAGGTCGCGCGCAGCAGCCGCAGCGCCGACCCCACCGCGTCGTCGAGCGCCACCCGGCGCCGCGCGAGCACCTGCCGCCGGCCGAACGCGAGCAACGAGCGGGTGAGATCGGCGCACCGTTCGAGGGTTTGACGAATGATGTCGACGGACTCGGCTTGTTCAGCGGGGCTCAGCGGCTCGCCCTGCAGCTCGCCCACCGCGAAGAGCGCGGGCATGAGCAGGTTGTTGAAGTCGTGTGCAATGCCCCCGGTGAGGCGGCCGATCGCTTCGATCTTCTGCGCGTGCACCAGCTGCGTCTGCGCCTGCTTAAGCGCCTCGACGTTCTGCTCGAGCTCGCGGGTGACCCGCAGCCGGCCCAGAGTGACGCTGAGCAACTGCGCGAACACCGACGCGGTCGACACGTCTTCGGGCGTCAGCTCGTTGCCCAACAAGAACAACAGCGCCACCACCTGCCCCCGCTCGTCGCGTACGGCCGCGCCGATGCAGCGCTTGATCTTGAGCACCCGGGCCACCGAGCCCGCGAGCCACCGGGCACTCGCGGGAAAAAGCGAGTCGAGCACGTCGGCGGTCTCGAACATCAGCGCCACGTCGCTGTGCATCACCTTGCCGAAGAAGGCGACATCATCGAGCCTGACCTTGAACTCGTCGATGCGGATTTTCGTGTGGCGCTCGACCACCTTGACGGCTTTGTGACCGAACGAGCTCTGCACCTGCCGGGCGTGTTCGCCTTCGACCGAATAGATGCTTGCGAAGAAGCCCGCGTCCCGAAGCGATTCGGTGACGGAAGCGTAGATGCCTTCGGG
>JAYTAT010000362.1:0-4389 GCA_043737315.1 Archangium sp. | reverse complement strand
CTGGTCATGGCGCTTGGTACACCCCATTGCTGCTCAGGTTCCCGCTATTTGCTCAGCGTCGGTGAACCCGTCGAGCCGATCGTGCGCAGCCGCGTCGGGCCTACGCGGCTCTCGATTTCCGTCTTCACTTCGGTGCGCAGGCCCAGGTTGAAGCCCACCTCGGCCGTCACGAACAGGGGCCCGAGGAGCAGGCCGACCAGGTCGTCCACGAACGCCGGCTTCTTGCCCTCGTAGTAGTGGCCGACGAACTGAATCACCCAGCCCACGATGAACAAACCCGCCGAGGCGATGAGCCAGACCAGCGTGCTCTGGGCGGTGATGAAGGAAGAGATGGACGCGCAGGCCACGAGGAGCCCGGTCATCACCAGCCCGTAGCGGAGGTCGAGCCGAAAATAGAAGGCGGCCGCCGCGGGAATGACGAACCACACCGGCGAAAGCGCGAGGCCCATCAGCTCGAAGCCCGGGCGCGAGAGGAACGACGTCACCGCGAGCACGATCATCGGCACGCCGATGTAGTGGGTCGAGATGTTGCGCGGGTCACGGTGGTACGCCGCGTACTTGCTGAGCTGGGCGATGAGCGGGGTCACGGTGGTGGTCATATGCGAGACTCTGCCCTCGTTTCGACACGCCACACTGTCAGCCCCCCGACACTTCTCACCCATGCCCAAATCTGGACGTGAATACAGGGAGTTGCTGCTGGCCGGGAGGTGGTTTCAAGGGCTTGCGCCGTCTTTTCAAGACCGGCTGCTGGGGGCTGGCGTGGTGCGACAAGTACCGGCCGAGGGGCGCCTGTTTTCCCGCGGGGACGCCCCGGATGGGCTCTATGCCGCGCTGAGCGGGAGCATTCGCATCGCCGGGCTGTCGGATGCGGGGAAAGAAGCCGTGCTCGCAGTGGTCGAGCCGCCGCAGTGGTTCGGGGAAATCTCGGTGTTCGATCGATTGGCGCGCACCCACGATGCGGTCGCCGCGGTCGAGTCGACGGTGCTGCAGGTCTCTTCGGTTGCGCTCGACACGATGCTCGCCGAGCAGCCCGCGTGGTGGCGCGATCTCGGGTTGCTGGTGACCGCCAAGCTGCGGCTCGCGTTCATGATGATGGAGGACATGGCGTTGTTGCCGCTGCTCCCGCGCGTCGCTCGGCGGCTGGTGTTGATGGCCGAGGGGTATGGCGAGTGGAGTCATCGTTCGGCGCGCGTGGTGAAGGTGAGCCAGGAGACGCTTGCGGCCATGGTGTCTTCGTCGCGGCAGTCGACCAACCAGGCACTCAAGGAGCTCGAAGCGCGGGGGCTGATCAAGGTGGCGTACGGCGAGATCGAAATCGTCGAGCTGGGTGGCTTGAGGACGGTCGCAGGCGGGGCGCACTGAGGATGATGGAGAAGCAGCCTCGAGGTGCGCAGTACGGTGAAGGTTTGCGAGGTGCTCGCATCGAACAGGCCTCTCCGCGCCGACTTTCTTTGATCAATTTCAACCAGGCTTCGACCGCGGGCGCAGGCGTACGGGCCGCTGTACGCCGGTGCCCCGCGTCGCGTTTGAGCGATCACCGGCTCATCGCCGAGTGCAGGTGCGCCTCGAAGAGGTCGAAGTCGAGGGGCCCGTTGGTATCGAAGCCCGCCACGAGTTCGCGTCTCACCGCCTCGCCTGCAGGCGCTTTGAGCCCGCAGAGGAAGACAGTTGCCTCTTGGTGGCGTAACTCACCATCGCCGTGCACACCGACGACTTCGACTTCCAGCTGCCCCCTGAGCTGATCGCCCAGGCGCCTCTTGCCGAGCGTGACGCGAGCCGATTGCTGCATGTGCGAAGGCCCAGTGGGCAGGTGCAGCATCGACAGTTTCGCGAGCTGCCGTCGCTGCTGCACGAAGGTGACCTGCTGGTGTTCAACGACTCGCGGGTGATTCCCGCGCGGTTGATCGGGAAGAAGAAGGGCACCGGCGGGTTCGCTGAGCTGCTGCTGGTGCGGCCCTCGACCGATGTCGACACCGAAGCGGCGCTCAAGGCCAAAGCGAACGGCACGGTGTGGCTCTGCCTTGGCCAGTCGTCGAAGGGTTTTCGCCCCGGCATGGAACTCGAGTTCGACGCAGGGCTGACTGCGACGGTGCTCACCGCGCCGGGGGGCGGGGAGTATTCGGTGCAGTTCACCTCGCCGATGGACACGCTCGAAGAGGCCATCGAGCGCGCGGGCAAGTTGCCTTTGCCGCCGTACATCACGCGCGACGTCGAACAGGCCGATGCCGAGCGGTATCAGACCGTGTTCGCCCGAAAAATGGGCTCGGTCGCGGCCCCCACGGCGGGTCTGCACTTCAACGCCGATACTTTTGCGGCTCTCGAGGCGCGAGGGGTTCAGCGGTGTTTCGTCTCGCTCGAGGTCGGGCCGGGCACCTTCCTGCCGGTGCGCGAGGGGCCCGTGGCGGAGCACAAGATGCACTCGGAGCGCGCTTCTGTGACGGGTGCGACGGCTTCGGCGATTGCGGCGGCCAAGAGGGAAGGGCGGCGCGTGATTGCGGTAGGCACGACGGTGGTTCGGACCTTGGAGTCGCTCGCGCTGTCCCCTCACCCCGCTTCACAGGGAGAAGAAGTCTCGTTTTCGACTTCGATCTTCATCACTCCGGGGTTCGAGTTTCGAACGGTCGACGCGCTGGTGACCAATTTTCATCTGCCCAAGTCGACGCTGGTGATGCTCGTCAGTGCGTTCCTCGGCACAGACGCGACCCTGGCCGCGTACGCCGAAGCCGTTGGTGAGAAGTACCGCTTCTTCAGCTACGGCGACGCCATGTTCATCGAGTCAGACTCATGACCCTTCCTGTTCCAGAGCTTCGTGGTGATCAGCGCGTCGCCCCTTCGTTGGTGAAGTTCGAGCTGCTCCACGTGTGCGCGCAGACCGGCGCCCGCCGGGGCAAATTGCACACGCCTCACGGGGTGATCGACACCCCCGTCTTCATGCCCGTGGGCACCGCCGGCAGCGTGAAGGCTGTCGCTCCCGACGATCTTCACACGCTGGGCGCGAACATCATCCTGGGCAACACCTACCACCTGATGCTCCGCCCCGGAGAGCAGCTGGTCGGCGACCTCGGAGGCCTGCACAAGTTCATCTCGTGGGACCGCGCGATGCTCACCGACTCGGGCGGCTTTCAGGTCTACAGTCTCTCTGAGAAGGTGAAGATCACCGAAGAAGGCGCCGCCTTCCAAAGCCACCTCGATGGCAGCAGACACATGCTCACGCCCGAGCGGAGCATCGAGATCCAGGAAGTGCTCGGCGCCGACATCATCATGGCCTTCGACGAGTGCCCGCCGGCGCTGTCCGAGCGCAGCTACATGGAGGCTTCCATGGCGCGCACCACCCGCTGGCTGCACCGATGTGCCAAGGCGTGGAACCGCCAACGCTCTTCGCTCTTCGGCATCGTGCAGGGCGGCCTCGACGAAGCCTTGCGCAAGCGGCACGCCGAAGAGGTCTGCGCCATCGACCTGCCGGGCTACGCGCTGGGCGGCTTCGCGGTCGGTGAAGAGCCCGCGCAGATGCACGCGGGCGTGGCGTACTCGGCCCCGCTGCTGCCCACAGACAAACCCCGCTACCTGATGGGCGTCGGCACGCCGCTCGACCTGGTCACCTGCGTGGGCTCAGGCATCGACATGTTCGATTGCGTGTTGCCCACCCGCAGCGCCCGCAATTCCCTCCTGTTCACCAGCGAAGGAAAACTGGTGATCAAGAACGCCCGGTACGCGCGCGACGAACGGCCGCTCGACCCGAAGTGCAGCTGCTACACCTGCCGCAATTTTTCGCGCGCGTACCTGAGGCATCTGTTCGTCAGCCAGGAGCTGGTCGCGATGCGGCTCAACACGCTGCACAACCTTCACTTCTTTCTTTCGCTGATGGGGCAAGCCCGCGCAGCGATCGAGGTCGACCGCTACGGCGACTTCCTCAAGGAGTTCCACGCCCGCCCGGCCACGCCAGAGGTATGAAGCCTCACAGCACCGGCCGGCAGGCGCTCTTCTTGCCGCCCTGGTGGGTGAGCACGCACTCGAAGTTGACCCGGCAATCGGCGTTCGATTCGCAGGGGTTGCTGCAGATCAGCTGATCCCTGCCGAAGTTGCTGCAGAGGGTGCCCGTGGGGCAGTCGCGGGTCTGGCCGGGCTCGGTGCAGCCGCGGGAGCAAAACCCGCCCGGAGCGGTCAGGCAGTCCTGCCCGGGTTCGCACTGTTCACGGCGCTCGCAGGCAATGCCCACCGCGGTGGTATTACAGGCCGAGAGGGCGAGGGTCGCGACGGTGCCAAGGAGCAAGAGTCGATTCATGGGCGAGCGCCCCTAGCACATTTCCCGCATGAGTGCGCTTGCCGCGTACCCCACCGAGGGCTATACGGCCCGCCTCTTGATTCCCATGACACTGGCTTCATTCCCGA
>JAYTAT010000361.1:0-10742 GCA_043737315.1 Archangium sp. | reverse complement strand
GGTGGTGGTGGGCCGGGTGCTCTGGTCGATCGACCCCACCACCCGCACGCTCGAGCGGCGCGTGTTCGAAGACGGCGGCGTGCGCCTCACGCATTCATTCCCCGGCTTCCCCGCCATTCCCACGCCCGCGCTGCAGGAAGAAGACTTCGCGCTGCGCTATCGCCAGAGCGGCCAGCTCTCGGCCGTGAGCATCTCGACCGACGGCGGCGTGAGCGTGAATGACCATTCGTTCGACGCGCGGGTCGATCCACCGCTGGCGTACTACGGCTCGTTGAATCGCTGGAGCCTCGAGGAGTGTCCCCTGGGCGCCTGCTCGAACATCACCGACCTCGCCGCGGTGGATGCGGATTTCGTGTGGAGGTACTCGCCTTCGCCTGGCCTGACGGGCGTGGGGCGCTTCTTCGACCTCGGTGCTGCTCCGCTGAAGTTGGCCCACACGCCCGACGCCGTGAGCTCCCCGCGGGCTGCGTTCGAGCGGCTCCCCTTGTGGCTGCGCACGCAGTCTGACGATTGGCGCGTGCTGGTCTCAGCCACCGGGGCAGGCTTCAAGTTGACCTCCTGGCCTCGCCACAGGGTGCTTCGGGTGGGGCGGGAACACGTGCTGCTCACCGATGAAGACCCCCGTTTCGTGGGGGTTGTGCGTAAGTAAGCGGCTGGAACGAATGAAGATTGCGGCAGTTCGCAACCATCTGACGCATCGTGTCGATAATCAGTCGTACCTTTCGGCTTACCTGGTGGGCGCATGGTTTCAGGACCGGACAGCTTGGATTCAACGCGCCGCCAATCTGGCCAATCGCTTGCTCCTTCTGACCGCCGACCCCACACTTCCGCCCTCATGCTGCAGGATCCCACGCCGGAAGCGCCGCTGCCTTTTGGCCGCTACCAGCTGATCCGCCGCATCGGTGCCGGGGGCATGGGCGAGGTCTTCCTCGCGCGCGAAGGTGGAGCCGCCCCGCGTGCGGTGGTGGTCAAGAAGGTGTTGCCCAACCTGGTGGCCAATCGCGCGTTCGTCGGGCGGTTCCTCGACGAGGCGAAGGTGGTGGTGCGCCTCAACCATCACAACATCGCCCGCGTGTACGCGATGGGAGACGTCGACGGGGAGTACTTCCTCTCGATGGAATACGTGCAGGGCAAGACGGTCAGCCGCATGACCAAGCGCCTGCGCGATCGCAAGGTCGACATGCCGCTGGGCATCGCGTTGCTCATCGGTGAGCGCGTGTGCCAGGGCCTGCAGTACGCGCACGACTCGAAGGACGAGAACGGCAATCCACTGCACCTGGTGCACCGTGACCTCTCGCCGGCCAACGTGTGCATCAGCTATCGCGGTGACATCAAGATCATCGACTTCGGGGCCGCGCAGTCGACGCTGAAGGAAGAGCAGACCGCCCCGCGCGTGGTGATCGGCAACCTCACGTACATGGCGCCCGAGCAGGCGAAGAAGCAAATCGTCGACGGCCGCGCCGACATCTACTCGTGCGGCGTGATGCTCTGGGAGCTGCTCTCGTGGCACGCGTTGCCGCAGAAGGGTGACCCCATCGAGCGCTGGCGCAAGGCCGCCAACCCGGTGTGGGAAGCGCCTTCGGCCACCATGCCGTCGATTCCCAAAGACGTCGACGACGTGATTATGAAGGCGCTGCGCAAGGAGCCCAAAGATCGGTACGGCACCGCGACCGAGTTCGGCGAGGCGCTCAAGAAACTGCGCACGAAGTACGCGCCGGATGTTCGTGACGCCGAAGTAGGTGAGCTGCTCGCGCGGGTCTTCGCCAAAGAGAAGACGGGCGAAGACGCAGTGCTGCACGAGGCGGTGTACGGGCAGACGGTGAACCTGCCGGTGTCCGAGAAGACGCGCCGGGTGCAGTTCGTGCCTCCGACGGCGTTGGCGTTCGAGCACACGGCGGTGCTCGCTTCGAGTGACTACGTGCCGAAAGATGATCAGGACATCACTGATCCGGGCCGCGATGAGGGGCCGCCGGTGCTGAACGAAGAAGGGAAGGATCTGCGCTTCACGCAACCGATCGTTCACGGCACCTCGCGGCGTACGGGGTTCGGGGTGACGTTCGCGGAAGCGGAAGAGCCGGTCGTCGAGCACTCGCTCATTCAGGAAATCGAGGCGTCGGAAGACTTCATCGAAGAGCAGTCGGATCCCGAAGCCGACACGCGCGCGAACTACCAGGAAGGGAAGTGGAAGCTGGTGGTGATGCTGTCAGGCATCTTCCTCTGCGCGACCGGCCTGGGGTTCCTGGGTGTCTGGCTCGCACTCCGCTGACAGCTCCCATCGGGCGCGAGCGGTTGTTGATCGAACAGGCGGCATCAGCGCGGGGGCAGGGTGTCGATGCGCTTGCCGCGTGTGCGGAGCACGTCAATCGGTTTCCGACGGGTCAACTTGCGGAGGAGCGGGAGATCGTCGCGATTCGCGCGCTCGTTCTGGTCGAAAAAACGGCGGTAGCGGCCTCTCGCGATGAAGACTTTCGAACGAAGTTCTCTGAGAGCCTGTTGCTCGACGTGGTCAACGAGGCAGTCAGAGCTTCACCAGCTCTGCGCTCTTGACCCACACCTTTTCTGCGAGCGCCTCGTCGCGCGCGAGCGGAGCGCAGCCCTTCTGCTTGTTCTTCTCGAAATACAGCCCGGTCTTGCCTTCGACCTCGGGTGACGTGGCGAGGTAGCTCAAGGTCTTGCCGCCTTCTTCCGGGGTGATCATCACCAGCTTCTTGACCAGTGCGAGAATCGGCTGCGACCACCCCGGAGCACCATCCCAGATGCGCGTCGCCACGCTGCCTGGATGCAGCGCGTTCACCGTCACGCCCTTGCCTTCGAGCCGCTTCGCGAGTGACCGGGTCATCATCACGTTGGCGAGCTTCGAGCGCGTGTACGCCTTCATGATGCCGTACCCGCCCTTCTCGAAACCGAGATCCTCGAGGTCCATCGTGCCGCGGTAGTGACCGGTCGATGCCACCACCACGATGCGCGCGGGCGCGCTCTTGACGATCAACTCGAGCAGCAGGTTGGTGAGCAGGAAGTACCCCAGGTGATTGACCGCGAACGTGCTCTCGATGCCGTCTTTGGTCACCGTGCGGTTCTCGTTCACCGTGCCTGCGTTGTTCACCAGCACGTCGAGCCGGTCGTACTTCGCGCGATACGCCTCGGCGAGCGCACGAATCGAGGCCTGCGACGAGAAGTCACACAGCAACGACTCCACCCTGGATGAGCCCGAGCGCTGCTTGACTTCATCGACCGTCCTGCGCGTCTTCGCTTCATCTCGGCCGACGAGCACCACCTGGTGGCCCTCGCGCGCCAACGTGACGGAAGCTTCGAGGCCGATACCGCTGGTGGCGCCGGTGACGAGAATGGTCTTCATGGCGCGACCCTTAACCTGACTGCACGGGCGTCGCTCGTTCAGTCAGTGGCCGCGAAATGGTGCGAGACGACGCCGACCGAATGACCCTCAAGTCGACCGGGCAGTGACCCACCTCGACCCCAGGTGGTCATTCGAGGTATGGGAACGGTGTGCACCCTCCCATTCAAGAAGCCCTCAGTGGTTTGAATCAGTCCAGCGTCCTCGAGTGGGCCGCCCAGTTTCCCCGCCTCTCGGTGGTCGAGCTCGCCAAGCAGCTCTCGGGCCGCATCGCGCCCATCTCGTTGCAGCAGGCGATGGTGAAGGAAGCGCGTGAGCGCAACACCTTCCCGGCGCTCGCGCGTGCCTTGCTCGTGCGCGTGCTCCTGCGTGATTTCCCCCGCGGCATCGGCCAGGTGAGCCCGGAAGACGCGCAGTCGGCGCTCGCGTCGGGCTTCTCGGTGTGGATGCTCATCTTCGACCCCGACCAGCGCGCGGCCGCCGAAGAAGTGTGGGCCAAGGTGGTGGCCGAGCTCGAAGCGCACCCTGATTGGGTGCCGCAGCACGGCGATGAATCGCGTTTGCTCCAGCTGTTCGCGGGCCGAGACCTCTCGCGCTCGAAGCGTGCCGCTCTGGTGACGCGCGCCAAGGAGCGCATCGAGGCCTGCCTGCACGGTCATCGCAGCAATAAGGCGTGGCTCGAGGCGCTCACGCAGCTGCCCGCAGGTCACGGCTTCATTCACGCGGCTGGCTGGGTCGACGCCGAGGTCCGCAACGGCGGCTTCGCGCACTATTACAAGACCAGCGGCGGCGTTGAGGTGCCCCTGGCCATCACCGCGCTCAAGGCGATGGGTCGTGGCGAGCTGGCAGGCTTGCTCGAAGAGTCGCTGGCCACCGCGCGTGAGCACCACCGCCACCTCCTGGCGCCTTCGCTCACCAACGATCCCGTGCTGACGGCCACCGAAGCGCCGCGCCTGTTTCCGGTGCTCGACAAGTCGTACTTCAGCCTGTCGGGTGACTTGTTCGAGTCGTTCGCCACGCTCATCGAGTCGGCGCCGCAGCTCTTCGAGCCGCCCTTCCGCGAACTGCAGCACCGCGAAGACGGCCGCAAGTGGCGCGTGCGCACCAGCGGCGCGTCGATCGAGATTGAGATTCAGCTCGAAGACGGCACCAGCATCACCCGCACCCGCCAGCTGGCCACCGCGTCACGCGCTGAGCAGGAAGTGCAGACGATGATCAACGAGCAGCTGGCAGACGGTTTCGTCGACGTCGCCTGAGTGACCTCAGGGGGCCCCGATCACCTCCGCAGTGAAGGAGGCCCCCAGGTCTCCTCCCTCAGCAGCTCCAACTCAGGCAGCGCACCACCGATGAGCGCCGCGGCCAACACCTCGAGGTCCTCGCGCTGAGTAGCCCCGGTGGTGAGCACCGCGCGGCCGCCGGTGATGGGCTCCGTCACCACAGGCGCCGACCCCACCACCCCATCGAGCCGGATGATGAGCCGCCGGCCCACGGTGGTGCTGGTCAGCGCCGCAAAATCGCGCGCACCCGCACGATCGAAATCGAGCATCAACCCCGGTTGACCCTTCTGCACCTCTGCCGCCACGATGCGAGGCGACAAGCAGCTGGTGATCGAGAACGCCGAAGCCCGACCGCCTGACTTCCCCCACGCGAAGTCACTGCCCGCATCGGGCAGCGCAGCCTCGAGCGCCGAACGATCGGCCGCGAGCAGCGAACACGTCTTGCCCACCGAATCGACCACGACGCCTGCGGGCCACTGCGCGTCACACCACCGGCCCGCGACGGTGGCATTCTCGGGGCAGAACTCGAGGTGCCCGCGCTGGGCGAAGAGCGCCTTGATGCGGCCGACGTCACCCCCTTCAGGTACGCGCACGGTGAAGGTGCTGTCGTCTTCGCTCAAGTTCGCCCGCAGCTTGAGCTGCGCGAGCCTTCGGTCGACGCTGGAGCGCAGCGGGGTGGCGTCGGGCTTCTTGTAGACGAGCTGCAGCCCACGCTCAGGTTCGCGGCGCTCGGGACAACCGGTCAACACCAGCACGACAGAAAGCCACTTCATGGTCACCCTTGCAGCAGCAGTACCTCTTTGACGGGATAGCGCAGCTGAGTGGCAGAAGGCGCGGGCAGCGGATCTTCGTCGGGCGTGATGGTCGCTCCGACTGGCTTCAGAATCAGGCTGGTGTCCACGGTGGGCAGATCATCGAGGGTATCACCTGGAGTCTGACGGTTGCTCAGGCGTGAGCTGACATCGCTGCTCGCCATTCCTTCACGAGCGCCGGCGAAAATCTGTCCGACTTTCCTTCGAGGCCCAGACGCGCCTCGACCCGGCCGCCAACACCTGGCTTCACCGTACTGCCGTCCCGAACGGAGTCGGTCGCGAACGTGAGGAACTCGAAGCGCTTCGAGATCGCCGCGGGAAAGTCATCCTTCAATTGCTGTTCTGCTCCTGCCAGCATCACGGGCGCCGCGATGACGATGCGCAGTGGCTTCACTTCGGTGAGGAACTTCTCCAGGTTCGTCCGAACGATGCAGCCAGAGGCAATGATGGACTTCGCGATCACCACGGTCTCGACCGTCTTGGGCATCGACGGATCGACGAACGATTGCGTCACCGTCGCGATGTCAGCGCCGCGGGGAAAGTGGTGGCGCGAGGTCCAGTAACACGCGAGGTGCGCCCGTTGTCGGGGCAGGCTCTCGAGCATTCCGCGCGTCAGAAAGTCTGCATCTTCCGGAGTCGTCACCAAGGCGAATGCCTTGGTGCTGATTCGCTCTTTCACAGCGAAGCCCAGTTGTTTTCCGAGCTTGATCATCGCATCGCGATACTGAGCGAAGGAGGGCTCATGGAGCAGACGCTCGAGTTCTTGCTTCACCTGGGGGGTGGCCAAGTTCGAGTAGGTGCGCGGCTTCAATTCAGTTCGGCTCACATGATGTCCCGTACTGCCTCAAGGTTCTTTGGGCGCACCTTCAACACTCGGCGAACGAACTCTCTAAACACTGAGGTTCTACTGGGGTTCCAGAGCCGTCGTCGTACAAGAAGTAGCCACCATCGAGACTGAATGAAAGGTCATGTACCCGGCGGAGCAATTTCTCCGCCGCGTTCCAATGGGGCGGGGACCTCCAGCGGTGCCTCAAAGGTGGAAAGTTCTGATCGGTGAGCGCCTCGAGAACGCGCTCGACCTCCACGAACTTCCCGGGCTTACGGACCTTCTGCCAGGCGAAGTCGATCGAACTCCAGATCGCTTCGAGGTCCGAGCGAGTGGGCGCGTCACCCACGAATGCAGCGCGGAGCGTCGTGAGTGCCGGTGCGGACGCGATCACCACCTGGGGTTGAATCGCACCCGGAAAAAACACGACCCGCGCTCCTGCCACTGCGCCCCGAGCCTTGCGCAGCTTCTTTTGCTGCAGCTTGGTGCGCACCACCAGCGCGACGGTGACGCTCTTGCCCTTCACCCGAGTCGCAAGCTGAGATTCAAATTCTGAGCGCACAGCCCCCCAACTGAGCTTCTTCTTGTGCTTGAGCTGAAAGAAGTGGCGCTCCGCCTTGCGGTCCTCGACCCAATCGTCGACGTCACACTTCCTGAGCTGAGGGGCGAGCCGAGATTGCTCGCCAGCGCTCAAACGCTCCAATGCGCGAATGACACGCCAAATCCCGAAATGGGTCTCGAAGACATTGCCAGCGAGGTTCGCCATTCCGCCGGTGTGTTGACGTGTCTGCTTATTTGATGCCCCCATGCGCCACGCCCTTGTCGCCGGCTCGTCGTTTCATTGCTGATGAATCCCAACCCGAACAGCGGGCGAAGTCCATGCCGCCGGCTCAGGGCCGCGAAGGCTGCGGCATGGGCACGAACTCGACCCTTCGGGTGCGTTCCCCACAGCGGCGCGCGGCGTCGTTGCGCGAGATGAGCACGCACAACGAGCGCTGGAACAACGCGGTCACTTCGCGGCTGCAGCGCGACTCGCTGAGCGAGATCACCGGCATCGACTCGACGTAGAGGTCGGTCGCGGCGAGCAGCGAGTTGATCAGGTGCTGCACGAAGGTGTCGTCGTTCACTGCGTTCGCCGCCGTGCGCAGGGCCGATGCCATGGGCGCGTCTTTGACGCCTGCACAGGCCTCGAGCAGCTGGCGGCGCAGTGAGTCTCTGACCTCGACGATGAAGAGCGCCAGCACTCCGCCTTCGAAGCGCGACGCCGCTTCGTGTACGGAGACCTTGGCCAGCACGTCTGCGGTACGCTGGAGCGCTTCACCCAGGGAAGCGCCGTCTTGCAGCGCGGCGACGAGCTGCAGGCTCCCGGTGTGCGGGCTCGGCCGGGGGCGGTACTGACGCCAGACGGTAGAGAGAGCGTTGAGGGGCGACATGTTGGATTGTCACGCAAAGGCGACATCTCCTTTCGTGAGAGAAGTGCCAGCGGCGTTGACGTTTCAGGCCTCTTTTCGGCCCCCATTTCCGAAGGATTTTTCATGAGAGCAGTGGTGCTGCAGCACGAAACGCACGAGGGCCTGGGGCTGCTGGAGCGGCCGCTCGTCGACGCCGGCTTCACGCTCACCCGGCGCTTCCGGGGCGTGGAGCACAAAGACCTCGACGCAGACCTGCTGGTCATCCTGGGCGGCTCGATGAGTGTGTGGGCGACGGATCAACACCCGTTCCTGCGCGACGAGCTGGGCCTGCTGGTGGAGCGACTGGCGAATGGCAAACCCTGCCTGGGCATCTGCCTGGGCGCTCAGCTCCTCGCTCAGGCCGCGGGTGCGCAGGTCAGTGCGGGCAAGAATGGCCTGGAGCTCGGTGTGGGCCCCGTGCGGTGGACCAAAGCGGCGTTGGAAGACCCGGTCATCAAGGGCGTGCCGCCGAAGTCAGTGGTGGCGCATTGGCACGAAGACACCTGGACCGCGGTGCCGAACGCGACGTTGCTCGCCTCGACGGACAGGTACACCCAGCAGGCGTTCCGGCTGGGCAACAGCTTCGGTCTGCAGTTCCACCCCGAGCTCACGGCCGACGCCTACGGTGAGTGGCTCACCCGCGACGTCGAGTTGCTCGCGATCTATGAGAAAGACCCGGTCGAGCTGAGTGCTGCGCTTCCCCGGTTGAAAGCAGCAGAACCAGAGAACACCTTGTTGCTCGAGCGCCTCGCACACCATTTCGCAAGGGTGGCCTGAGCTTTCCTCAGTGTGTTTCGTTCACTCGGGGTAATCATCGGTGCAATCGGAACGGGCAAACCCGCGACTGGAGCCGCGCTAGAACGGTGTCATGCGCTACTTGCTGCGGCAGGATCTCATCTCTTTCGGTGACGACTTCACCATCAAGAATGAGGCGGGTGAGCCCGTCTTCCAGGTCGATGGCAAGGCGTTCACCGTGCTGCGCGAGAAGCTGGCGTTCGAAGACATGCAGGGCCAGGAGCTGGCCTTCATTCGCGAGCGCCTCATCGCGTTGACGCCTTCGTACGAGATTCTGCGCAACGGTGAAGTGGCGGCGGTGGTGAAGAAGGATCTGATCAACCTCTTTCGCTGCGGGTTCACCGTCGACGTGCCGGGGCCGGATGATCTCGAAGCGCAGGGCAGCCTGCTCGACCACGAGTACACCTTCACGCGAGGCAGCCGCACGGTGGCCACGGTGTCGAAGCGCTGGTTCTCGTTCACCGATACCTACGGGGTGGAGATCGAGCCGGGTGAAGACCCGGTGTTGATTCTCGCGAGCACGGTGGTGATCGACATGATCTGTCACGCCGACGAATCAAAGAAGAAGAAGAAACCTGTCCCTGCGTGAGCGGGGTGAGGCAGCACCATGCCGCGCGAAGAAGGAGCCCGCGTCTGGGGAGGGCTAGAGTCCCTTTCAATGATTTTCCCTGCGCTCCCGTTCACGGTGACCGACTGGTCCACCGTTCCCGCCATCGAGCACCCAGGTGCTTGCGGCACCTCGTACTGGCGCACGTTCTCCATAGGCACCTTGCGGGTCCGCATCGTCGAGTACTCACCGAACTACCTCGCCGACCACTGGTGCGAGCGTGGTCACGTGCTCTACGTGCTCGAAGGTGAGCTCGACACCGAGCTGCGTGACGGCCGCACCTTCAAGCTGAAGCCCGGCATGAGCTACACCGTCTCTGACCATGGCGACGCGGCGCACCGCTCTTCCACCACCGCGGCGGGAGCGAAGCTCTTCATCGTCGACTGAAATGATTGACCCTTCACACCGCCCGCCGTACACGCGCGGCGTCGTCGGTAAGGGAACACCGGTGTGATTCCGGGACTGCCCCGCAGCGGTAAGCAGGAACGAAAGCCGTCAACTCGAAGCACTGGGCGCCATCGGGGTTCCTGGGAAGCGACGGCGAGTAGGAGCACTTCGAATTTTTTTCGAGGCGCGCGCCTGTAAGTCCGAAAACCTGCCAGCGATGAAGTGTCCACCGGCTCCGAGGGGAGCGCGTTGGCGGGTCACGCTGCGTCTTTACGCCATTGGTGTGCTTCGTCTACGCGTCCACTCGTTCGGCCAGAAACGTGATCCGCGGGGATCTCGTCGGAGATGAACGTGAAGACCAATCAGATGCTTTTCGCAGTGGTGTGCGCAGTGGTGCTCCTCGGTTGCCCGGGGCCTGGTCCTGGCCTGGATGCGGGTACGGGTGGTGGAACCGGCGGGGGTGCAGGTGGTGGTGATGCGGATGCGGGAATCGACGCAGGCACTGACGCGGGTGTCGACGCGGGCAACCCTTGCGACTCCATCGCGCACGATCTCCGCCTCGGCACGTACACGCTGGCAGCCGGAGCGACCGTGCAGCAGACCGCCGTCTTGCCGGCCGGCATCACGCAAGCCGCGACGGTTGGCTCGACCGTCTTCGGGCTCGCCTCGGATGACACCGTCAAGCAGCTCGGCACCTTCCCCACGTTCACCGCGCCCACCACGCTGGCGAGCATTCGTGGCCCCGGGGACGCGACCGCCACCCTCTTCGCCAGCGCATTTCTCGCCGCGAGCGGCAACAAGCTGCTGGCCGGTTACACGAAGATGGGCGCTTCAGGCACGGTGGCGCTCATCGACACCACCGACGCAGGGGTCACGTACCTCAGCGCGCCGGGCAACTACGACGCGACGGGTGTGACGACCGCAGGCTTTCTGATCAACGGGACCGGGCTCGGCACCGTCACCAGTGCAGGTGCGTACGCGCTCAACGCGAACACGCAGGCCACCACCGCCTTCGCGAACTTCGACGCGGCGTGGTCAGGCTCGGGCCTCATCGCGGCGACCACCAACGGCGTCGCGCTCATCGGGTACTACAGCAGCGCGCCGATGGCCGGAAACTACGTCCGCGCGGTCGCCCCGGCGAGGTACGCGGGCGCCGTGCCCTTTGCGCTCGCACCCGAGGTGCTGGTGGCCTCGCCAGACGCGACCGACGACGTGCTCGACCTCGCCTCGGTGGG
>JAYTAT010000360.1:0-4396 GCA_043737315.1 Archangium sp. | reverse complement strand
TCTGGCAAGACCACCCTCGCCAAGGCGCTGGGTCGCGCGTTCGTCGAAGAGGCGCCCACCGATGCGCTGGGCATCGCCACCTTCCGGCGCGTGCAGTTTACGCCCGACCTGCTGCCGTCCGACATCACGGGCGTGACCATCTTCGATACCGTCACCAACCTCTTCTCGTTCAGGCGGGGGCCCGTGTTCGCGTCGGTGCTGCTGGTCGACGAAATCAACCGCACCTCACCCAAGGTGCAATCGGCTTTGCTCGAGGCGATGGCGGAGAAGCAGGTCACCGTCGACAACGTGAGCCACCGGCTCGACGACCTGTTCTTCGTGATGGCCACGCAAAACCCGCTCGACTCGGTGGGCACCTACCCGCTGCCGCTCGCGCAGTTGGATCGGTTTCTGTTCAAGCTGACGATGAAGCACATCGACATGGCCTCCGAGCTGCGCGTGTTGGAGGCGTGGGGCAAGCCGCGCGTCGCGATGGAGCTGCCCAAAGTGCACCGCGCTGAAGTGGTGGCCGGCCGCAAGTTGCTGCGTGAACGGGTCGCCGTGTCGAGGTCGGTGCAGCAGTGCCTGGTCGATATCGCGACGGGGCTGCGTGACACCACCCGCACGAGGCAGGGCGTGTCCACCCGCTCGCTGGTGCAGGCCATTCCCGCGCTGCAGACGCGCGCGATGTTGCTCGGTCGCGACTTCGTTTCTTCGGAAGACATCGAGGCGCTCGCGCACCCGCTCTTCGCGCACCGCATGGAATTGATGCCCGGTGTGCAGGCAGACCTGTTCGTCAAAGATGCGCTCAAGGCGCCGATCGAAAAGCTCTCACGTTCCACCCTGGGTGCTGCGTGAACCGAAGAGCCACCCACCTGCTCTGGGGCGGATCGGTGGCGATCCTGCTGGTGTGCTCGACGGCGCGAGCTGACTTTGCCGACACCTTTTCCGCGGCCGAGAAGGAAGTGCTCGAGCAGGTCGGCCAGGGCAAGTTCATCAAGGCGCGCGATCTCGCCGAGAAGGTCCTCACCCAGACTCCGAAATCGTTCCCCGCAACCTGGGCGATGGCGAAGGTGCAGCTCGAAGAAGAAGGCAATCACGCCCGCGCGTTGGCCTGGATCCGGCGCGCGAACGACCTGCTGGGAAACTCCGACAAGGAGTGGGGCATGAAGGTGATGCTCGAAGAACACTTCATTCTCGCTGAGATGAACCGCAACGTGGAGGCGCTCCAACAGCTCGACCGTTTCGAAGAGAAGTACGGCCCCGCACCCTCGTACCTGCGCGTGTGGCCGATGTTCAAGTCGGGGCGCAGTGAAGAAGCGCGAGTGATCGCCGCCCGGCTCGCCGCCAGTGAAGACGACGCTGACCGCGCCGAGGGCTACAACGGCCTGCTCAGCATCGCCTTCGAAGAGCGCGATCGTGCCGGCACGTACAAGTGGTCGATGGCCGGTGTGGAAGCGACCGGGGGAAAGAACTGCACCATTCTGCGCAACGCCTCGAGCGCGGCGTACATCCGCTTCAAGCTCGATCAAGCCGAGGAGTTCTCGAACAAGGCGCGCAAGCTCAAGGACTGCATCGATCCGGTCGACAATCAGATCGCCAGCTTGAGCATCATCATGGGTCAGTTTCAGCAAGCGGTCTCTGCGCTCGAGTCTTCGCGCTCGACCTACATCGAGAAGCGCTACCGCCCGCACTTCGCGCTCGAGCGCCGCGGCGTGCTGGTCGATCTGCTCGAGGCGGTGGGCCAGCCCGAAGAGGCCATCACGATGGCCACCGAGCTCTACGGTCAGCAGCAGCGCATGGGGGTCTCCAGCGGCGCGCCCGAGATGGAGCGGCTCACCCGAACGGTTCGGTACCTGCATGCGCTCGACGGCCGCATCGCGCAGCTCAGCGAGCAGTTTGCCTACGCGCCAAGGCCAGGTTCGCCTTCGATGGCCGCTGAGCTCGCGCGGGTGGCGGCCATTCGCTGGGAGATCCGGCGCGCGCTGGTGCAGCTGCTCGCAGGCGATGATCGTCTGCTGATGATGACGCGGCCCATGCTGGCGGATCCCTCCGACTGGGCGAACTGGCGCACGGGCGATCTGATCGGCATCGTGGGCACCGGCGTGATGCGGGCCTCGATTTCCCGCGCGCGCAAGCTCGACGCCGCGTTTCCCGAAGCGACGGCCCCGCTCGATTCAATCGAAGGTGAGGTCGCCTACCAAGAGCGCTCCTGGGCAGACGCGGTGAGGCTGGGCACCTCGGCGCTCGCGGGCCTCAACAAGCGCGAAGCCCTCTGGCGCTGGCGCATCATGGCGTGGCGGGCGGATGCGCTCAGGCGGCTCGGCCGCATGAACGAAGCGCGGGCTGATTATCAGGAGGTGCTGCAGCGCTGGCCCACTGCCTTCCGCATGTTGGGCCTCGCGGTGCCCGTGAAGATCTCGAATGACGGCGGTGCGCTTTCGAAAGAGGCGGCCACCCGCCTGGGCCGGTCTCCGCGCCTCGATGTGGAAGACGCGGCGCCGTTTCAGATCACGGTGAGGGGCTCGAAGACGATCGACATCTGCCTGCTCGATGACAACGGCTCGCAGTTGGCCTGCGCGTCAGGCGAAGGTGTCGACAAGGCGCTCGATGCGTTTCACGGCGCGGCGTTTTCACCCAAGGTGTCACTGACCCAAAGCGACCTGAAGAGCCTCGATGGCAGCCCGGTGCGCGTGGGTGCGGATCAAGCGATGAAGAAGCTGCTCGGAAAATGATCTTCCTGAACTGCCAGAAGGTGTTCCTCCTCGGCGCCATGTTGCTCCTGGGCGCTCCTGCGTACGCCGAAGATGCTGCCCACTGCGTCGGTGGCAAGTGGACCCGAGCCAACGGCTGGGCAGGGTGTCTGGCGGCGGGTGGAAACCGCGAAGGCGAGTGGACTCTCACGTTGCAAGGCGGCCAGCTGGTCGAGCGTTCCGAATGGGTGCGAGGCGCACGTTCTGGAAAGTACGAGCGCTGGTCAGAGGGCTGCCTCATCGCCGAGCGCGGCGCATACAAGAACGGCCTGCGCGAGGGGCCGTGGATCTTCTGGAACGCCGAGGGCAAGAAAGAGCGCGAAGGCAGCTTCATCAAGGGCCGCGAGACCGGCACGTGGCTCAGCTACCACCCGGACACCGGCCTCAAGCACCTCGAAGGTCCGTACGTGAAGGGCGTGGCCGAGGGTCAGTTCACCGAGTACCTGCCGCACGGAGAGAAGTGGCGCGAGGTGAAGTTTCACCTGGGGTTGCGCGTGGGCGCAGCCCAGCTCGAGTGTGACGATCGGGGCGGCGAGTGGACGGTCGACTTCAAGGGCCGCCGTGAAGGCTGCACCGTCGAGGGGCTCGAAGACGGCACGTGGACCGGCTTCGATGGCACCGGGAAGCTGCGATGGCGCGCTGCGTACGCGAAGGGCTCGCTCAACGGCACGTACACCGACTACCACCCCACGGGAGAAGTGATGCGGCAGGGCAAGTACGTGACGGGTACGCCCGCGGGCAAACACACCTTCGCCGGGCCCGATGGCACCGTGTACGGCAGCTCGACCATTCACAACGGCCGCGGTGCGTGGCGCTCCTTTCACCCGAACGGCAAGGTCTCCGAAGAGGCGCAGTACGCCGGTGGCTGCGTCGATGGCGTATGGCGCTCGTACAACGAAGACGGCCGCCTGCAGGTCGAAGCGACGTACGCGAACTGCAACCGCGACGGCACGTACACCTGGTTCCACGGCAACGGTCAGCGAAAGCTCATCGGCGAGTTCAAGGAGAACCGCGAAGTGGGGGAGTGGAAGGCCTGGTACTTGAACGGCGATCCTGACTTCGTGGGCCAGTACGAAGACGGCGTGCGCGCCGGCACCTGGCGCTTCTGGCGATGGGGCCGGCAGCTGCGCTCCGAAGGTCAGATGCAAGACGACGTGCCCAACGGCGAGTGGACTGAGTTTCACCCGACCGGCAAACCGAGCGCGAAGGGTGTCCGCGTGGGCGCCAGCAATGAAGGGCCCTGGGAGATGTTCTGGTCGACCGGCGAGGCCTGGCGGCAAGCTGAGTTCGTGCACGGCCGCGAGCAGGACGAAGCGGCGAAGTCGTGTTCACGCATGGGCGGCGTGTGGACGCCCGATGGTGAGCAGCGAACGCTCGGGTGTGTGGTCTGCCGCGCGCGGCCCGAAGATTCGGTCGAGCTCGTGGGCATCGGCTTGTGGACGTACTGGCATCCGAGCGGCGGCGTCGAGAAGCAGGGTTTTCTGGTGGAAGGGAAACCCGCGGGTGAGTGGAAGTTCTTCCACGACACCGGCGAGGTGATGATGCGCGGTCACTTCGATGGCGGTGTGGAGGCCGGCCCGTGGATGGGTGGCTATCGCACCGGCCAACCGCGCTTCGAGGGCGCGTACGCCGATGGTCAGCCCGACCAGCTGTGGACGAGCTGG
>JAYTAT010000359.1:0-4397 GCA_043737315.1 Archangium sp. | reverse complement strand
GGGCGAAAATTGTGGTGACCGGCGTTGCGAAAGAGCGCGCTGAGCTCGGGCTTCGACACCTGAAAACCGGTAGCCGCCATCAGGGCCAGCACGTCTTGCTCTTTGAGTTCGAAGGCGACGCGCAACTTCTTCAGCACGGTGTTGTTGGTGATCGATTTTTCCACGGGCCGTTGCGGCGCCGTCTCATCGAGGCCACGCAGGTGAATGATGAGCCCGTCGAGGAAGTGGGCCATCACCGTGTTTTCGCACAGCTCGTAGCCTGGTTCGTCATCGCGTTTGAGGAAGTCGGTCACCTGCGGCCGGGAGATCTCGAGGCCGCCGAGCTTGATGAGGGCCGCGATACGCGCGTCATCGAGCTTCAACATGAACCGCACGCTGCGCATGACGTCGTTGTTGATCATCGTTCGAATGCGACCGTACTCCCATCGCTTCGCGCACCATCGAAGAATGGCGACCTCGCGGGTATCAAGCGAGGCAGGTGAAGTCGCGGGCCTCGACCCAGCCGCGCGAGAGCAACCATTCACGGATCTCCGCGCGGGCTCCTTTCGCGCCGACCGTGGCCAGCAGGTGGGTGCCGGGCGTGGGGCCTTGCAGTTGATCGGGTGAGATGGCGGGAATGCCTTCGAGCTTCTTGCCGATCTTCCGCGGGTGGAGCTCGACGAACTGTTCGATGCGATGCCCTTTCGCGCGCAGCAGCCTCGAGACCTTGAGGCCCACTTCGCCCGCGCCCCAGAGGATGAGGCTCTTCTCCAGGCCCAGACGGCGTGAGAGGAACTCTGACTTGATGAAGAGGTGCGCCTCGCGGCGATACCGCGCGTCGGTGCGGGTGAGCCGGGTGTCGCTGTCGCGCCAGCGGTGCAGCACTTCGGGCAGACAGGTCAGGCGATGCCCCTTCTCGAGAAACCGCAGCCACATCTGCCAGTCTTCGGGGAAGTCGCCTTCGTGCCAGCGGCCGACGTCGTCGAGCGCAGCCCGCCGCACCAGCGTTGAAGGGTTGCACAGTGGTGACTCGACGAGTGACTCGTTGAAGAGCCGCTCGGGCGTGGTGAGCGACGAGAGCCACTGGCCGTAGCCGATGAGGTTGGGGCTGGGCGGTTGGTCTTCGCGGAAGATCTCCACACCGGTGCCGACGCCGGACAGGGTGGCATCTGCATCGAGGGCGGCGACGCTTTTTTCGAGACGCTGCGGGAGGCTCTCGTCGTCGGCATCCATTCGCGCGAAGAGTTCGCCCTTGCAGAGCGGAAGACCGAGATCGAGCGCGGCGACGAGCCCTTTTCCCGGCCCGGTCAAGGCCTGCATGCGCGAGTCAGTGCGTGCGTGGGCCCGCAGGCGGGCGAAGGTGTCATCAGAGGAGCCATCGTCGATCGCGATGAGCTCGAAGTCGGTGAAGGTCTGGGTGAGCAGGCTCCGCACGGCGAGGTCGATGGTGCCGGAAGCATTTCGAGCGGGGAGGAGAATGCTGACGCGCGACATCGAGGCGCACTGTGTCACATGAGCTAGAACAGACCCGTGCTCGGACTCCTGGCGTTGCTCCTCGGCTCAGACGGTTGCGCGCACTCCGTGACCCTCGACGGAAAGACCTTCACCGGCGGCCCCACGGAATTCTGCATTCGCGAAGTGGTGCGCGTACGGCTCGATGACGAGCCCTTCATCGCCCTGCGCGTCGACGCACCGCACCGCTTCGAGCGACGCATTCGCAGCCGGGTGTTCGTGTACCGGCTCATCGATGGCCGCCTGCAACCCCGCTTTCTCGGGTCTGGCTTCAGCTCTCGTGAAATCACCAGGCTCTTCGTGCTCGACGGCGCGCTCGGCCTCGACACCGTGTCCACCAACGGCGAGCCCCAGACGTTGCGCTGTATCTTCGACGGCTTCCCCCTCGTCTGCACCGGGTTGCCGTAGTTCGACCATGGCGAACACCAGCGAAGAACCGCTCGTCTGGGGCCCCACCGGGCGGAGTTGGTGATCAACGAAGCGCTCGGTGCGCCCAGCTACATCTGCGGTGCGATGAGCGCGGTGTTGACCATCGCAGGCACGGCTTGCGTTCGAGTGCGCACCCTGACGCCGCCACCTTCGAGATTGAGTGGGACGCGTAGCCAATTCCGACAGAGCCTCGCGCGACACTGTGACGCTCTTGCGTGAGCTGCAGGCCTGTGAGGCGCTCGCGCTCCCCCGAAGGAATTCCTGCGCCGGTGCGCGAACGTTGCCGGGTGCTGCAGACGCCGCCGCCCGACGTCGGAACGCCGTCACTCACCGCAGACAGGGTTTCGCGGCGTACGACCCGGCACTACATCTGGGATGCGCCGACGCCTCCGCCGGCACCGCTCCGGTACGACCTGCCGGAATATCGGATGTGGGGGAGTTTCATGAAGACCCTGGCTCGCGCCGTGGCGCTGTGTGTCGTGTACAGCTCGGCTTTCTCGCTGGGCGCATCACCACGCGCTCAACCCAACGACGCACCGAAGTACGAAGAGAAGCTCTCTTGCCTTCCCGTCGCAGGGCCATTCTTCCACCATGCGTGGGATGCGGAGGCGAACGGCCACCTCGACGAAGCGCGCATGTTGTTCAAACAGACCGTCATGCTCGACCCCGCGTGCACGTTGGCCTGGGCGCACCTGGGCGCCTTGACGCCCGGTGAGAACGGCCGCCGCATGCTGGAAGACGCCATCGCGGGCAGCGCGGCCATCAAGGAGCAAGAGAAGCTGCAGGTCAGGGCCCTGGCCGCGCAGCAGCGAGGTGATCACGAGCAGGCGCTGACGTTGACCCGCTCTGCGCTCATCTATGACCCGGGTTCGTACTGGCTCAACTATGCGGTGGCCCAACGCGCCGGCACGCTGCGTCGGTGGTCGGAGATGGCCCCTGCCGCGCTGCGCGCCACCGAGCTCGCGCCCGACCGCGGCGAAGCGTGGAATCAACTGGCCTCGGCCTACCTCGCGCTCGAGAAGCAGGACCTCGCCATCGCAGCGCTGCGCCGTTACGCCGAGGTGGCCCCGCTCGAGTCGAACGCGAACGACGCGCTGGGCGATGCGTTGCTGGCGAACAATGAACTCGAGGCTGCGCGCGCCGCCTATCAACGCGCGATCGACGCCTCGGGCGGCACCTCATGGGCTTCGCACCATGGCGTGGCCACCGTCTGTGCAATTCAAGGTGACTGGTTCTGCGCGAGGGCTTCCATCGAGAAGGCGCGCCACAGCGCGACGCGGGTAGAGGACCGCCTCGAGCTGATGCAATGGACTGCCTGGAGCTACGTCGCCGACGGGCAACCCGGCGAGGCGTACCGTGCGGTCGACGAGCTCGAGCAAGACGCAGGCCGGCTGGGCCAGGAGCTCATCCTGGCGGAGGCGCGGCTGCTGCGGGCGCGGTTGTTCACGACGCAAGGCCGCTTCCGTGACGCGATGACGGGGCTGATCGTGCTGGGTCCGCAGAAGTTTCCCACGTTGAACGCGGTGCAGCGTCGGGGCATCGAGGCGCGTCGGCTGCACGGGCTCATCGAGGCACGGGCCCGCGTGGGCAACATCCAAGATGCTGAGAAGACCCTGCGCCAGCTGCGCTCGCTCTTCGCTCAACGACCCGATGACCTGCAGGGGCTCGACCTGATGGCTCACGCGCAGGGGCTTATCTGGCTGCAGAAGAAGAACGCAGCGGGCGCGGTCGAGGCGTTCTCGAAGTGCTCCACGACGTTCGATGCGTGCAAGCTGCATCTGGCCGAAGCGCAAGAGGCCGCGGGTGACACGGCCGAGGCGCTCCGCACGCGGGCGTTGGTGCGAATGAGTCATCACCGCGACCCGGAGTACTGGTGGGTGCGCGTGCGTGCGCTGGAGCAGCGGCCCGAGTCTGAGCCTCGTGCGCGCCAGGAAGATCGTTCGTCCTTCTAATCAGCCGCGGGTGAGGCGCTCGCTGATGTCCCACAGGCGTTTGGCGGCTGCCTCGTCTCGTGCCTTGCGCGAAGGGGTCACGGATTTTGATTTGACGAAGTAGCGGCCCGTCATGCCTTCCACCTGGGGCGAAGAGGCGACGAACACGCTGGTGCGCGCGCCGGCTTCGGGGGTCAATCCGAAGACGCCGACAAAGGCGTTGGCGATGCGGCCCAGCGTGCCGGGTTTGTTGATGAAGTCAGAGGCCACCATGCCGGGGTGTACCGCGTTCGCCGTGATGCGCATGGGCGCCACGCGGTGGGCCAGCTCGCGGGTGAAGAGCACGTTCATCAGCTTCGAGCGCGAGTAGACCTTGAAGCTCGAGTAGCCGCGCTCGGCCTGCAGATCATCGAAGTCGAGGCCGGTGGTCCGGTGGGCGTCAGAGGAGAGGTTGATGATGCGCGCGGGGGCGGCCTTCTGCAGCGCAGGCAGGAGCAGCTCGGTGAGCAGGAAGAGGCCGAGGTGATTCATGGCGAAGGTGAGCTC
>JAYTAT010000358.1:0-4400 GCA_043737315.1 Archangium sp. | reverse complement strand
AGTTGTGCGTCACCCGACCGCCGTCGCGCACGATGCCCATGTCGTTGCCGTAGGGGCCGTTGGGCGAGTCCCAGCCGTGGCGCGTCTGGAAGAGAATTGCGCCGCTTGGAATCTGGCCTGCCTTGGCGAGCCGCTCGTACGAGTCTGCGTCGAGCACCTGCGCCGAAATGGTGCCGTACTCGCTGCGAATGCTGCGCGACTGGCTGCCCGGCAGATTCAGCGAGGTCCACTGGTCGCCCTTCACCATCTGCACCATGGCGCCACGCGCGTTGTTCGCGTCTGCAGTGGTGCCACCTGAAAACGAGGGAATGCCGAGGCGATCCATGTTGCCCAGCGTCGTCGCGACGCACGAGCTGTCAGCGCCGATGTCGAGGCCCGCCGTCGCCAGCTTCTGCAACCAGGGGTGGTTGACGTTTCCCGCGCCCCCGCGCACGGCGGCCCGAATGGTGTCGAGCGTCTGCTGCCCTGCGATGGCGGGGTCGCCACCAAGCTTGAGCTCGGCCTTGGCCTTGCGGAGCGCCGCCAGACCATCGGGGCCCATCTCGTCGTTGATGACGCCCGTGTAGAAGCCGGCGTTCTTCATCGCCTCCTTGAGTTCCTTCACCTGCGGGCCCTTCGATCCTGCGCGGACCTCGAACGGCGCGGTGGGCTTCGTCAGCGCCTTCCACGTCGCGGGGCCCACGACGCCGTCGACCGTCAGCCCGAGCTTCTGCTGCGCCGCCTGCACCGCAGCCTGCGTGCGCGCGCCGAAGTCGCCGTCGACGTCGACTTGCGCGCCAGCCGCCTTGAGCCGCCGCTGCAGCTCGCTGACGTCGTCACCGGTGGCCCCCCGTTGGAGCGTGGGCCGCGCCCCTGACGGCGCCTCGCCAGCGGGAGCCGTCGGGGTCGGCGCGCTGACGTTCGAGGGCACGCCTGCGTTGGTGCGGAGCGCGAGGCCCTGCGCCACGGCCGCTGCCCGGCGCCCCTGGTCGGCACGCACGCGGGTCATCGAGTTGCCGAGGCCAGGGGCATCGAGCCCGCCCGAGTCCGTGCGGTACGAGTCGGCGCGCCAGGTGGTGACGGCGTCGACCGGGTTGGTGCCTCCGGCGATGTCCGCCTTGAGCGTGGCGAGCTGTGCTGGGTTGAGCAGCCCGTAGCGGCCCTGCTGCGTCGCGGGTGCCTGGTTCCACGCGTCGAGCGCGTTGGCGGCCACGAGGTTGCGCGTGGGCCCGGGGCCGAAGCCAGCTTTCGTCAGCGCCGCGTCGATGGTCGACCACTGCCCAGCGAGGCGATCGGCTTGCACGCGGTCGGCTTCGGGCGCGGTCAGCGAGTCGCCCTTTGGGTGCTGGTACACCTGATACGAGCCAAAGCCCCGGTTGAGCGCGCCGTTGCCCGGGTCACCGTGAGCGAAGTAGGCGTCGGTGGGCTGCCCGTTGGAGGCGATGGTGCCTTCTGCGAGGCCGATGGCCAGATAGATGGGCGTCTTCGAGAGCTCAGCCGAGCGCAGCTGAAGCCCGAAGTCGGCGTTCGTTCCTTGCGCGACACGCCCCCGAAGAGCCGAGAGGGTCGTCGGCCCCGCCTGGTCTGCCGGGCCGGTGAGCTGCAGCGCCTGCTTGGCCCGCGTGAGCGCATCGACACCCATCGGCCCCAGCTCGTCGTTGATGACGCCCTGGTAGAAGCCCGCGTCGCGCAGCAGCGTCTTGAGCTCCTGGACGGCGGGCCCTTTGCTGCCAGGGCCGATCGTCGCCGAGTTGAAGACCGAGTTGCCGGCGGCCACTGCGGTCAGCGACGCATGGCTCGCCATCGTGCCCGACAGCGGAACCCCGGCACCCGACGCAGCGGCGACCGGCTTGGCAGGAGCCGACGGGGCTCGTGAAGGCTCCACCGGCAGTGTGGAAGGGGCAGCAGTCGGGGTCGAGCCAGCGCGCGTGACAGTCATGAAACCTCCGGGGGTGATGGTTTCATTATCGCCGGAAAACTTCAGTGGTTGCGGCGCACTCCCGGTGGTCAGTGACCAAGTTGAATTCACGGAAGTTCCGATGCCGAGCGCGGCACTCGCCAGACCCCCGAGCCTCTCAAATCATTTCGGTCACGCGTTTTCAGGGGCTGGGCGGCATCGACGCAATCCACGCTTCGATCAACGCCACGCCTTCAGCATCCACCGTGTTCCGGCCCAGCGGCGGCATTCGCAGATCGGGGTGGATGCTTTTCAGGCGCGCCAGCAGCAGGGACCGTGCGGGATTGCCCGGTTCGATCAGCTTCGCAGAGCCCAGGTTGAGCGCCCGCGCGACCGGGCCGTTGTGGTGCGCCGCATCGACCAGGCCACGATCACCCAACGGCACGCCGAAGCCCGCGTTCCAGGTGTCCTCGCCGCCGAGAAAGCTCGCCCCGGCGTGATGGCAGCCAGAGCAGTTGGCCGCGAGGTACGCAGTCGCGCGCTGCTCGAGGGTCTTGGTGGTGTCGGAGGGCGCAGGAATCGCAGGCGGCAGACCCGCCAGCGTCGCCTGAGAAAACACACCCCGGCTCACCAATGTCGCGAGCTGCCCATCACGGCGCAGCTGCGGTGCAGTGAAGCCGAGCACCCGGTTCTCCGCGCGGTGACACGACCAGCACTGACCTGCGCCGGGGTAGTGCCAGCTGGTGCCCCCGGTGATGGTGGCGTCAGCGGGCTCGAGAACGAGCTCTGCATCGGTGCCCTGATTGTTCCAGCGGTACGTCACGCCGTACGTGTCCTCCGAGCCCACCACCAGCACGCGCGTCTCCAGCCTTCGCGGCGGGAACTCGAACTGCTTCACGAACATCGTCCCAACCGGAAAATCCAGACCACCGTCAGCTGCGAAGGTGACCTCGTTCCCCTGCGGCACCGAGATCCACCGCTGTTTGCCCGCCCCGTCCGACCACAGCGGCGAGTTGATCGCGTACGGCACCAGCCCTGGCGCAGGTGTCTGCGCGGTCACGTCGTCGAAGAGCACCGTCTCGGACAACCTGGCGGGCACGGTGGCGGTCGCCGAGTCGCGCACCAGCTTCGAGATGCCTCCGACGTACATCATGTACAGCTCACCGTCGGCGCCTTCAGCAATCCCCGTCGGGCTGCACTGCTGGTTCTCGAAGAGCGTGCTTCGAGTGACAGACGGCCCGTCGATCGTGAGCGCCCACACCCGGCACGAGGGCCAGTCCGTGTAGATGTACTTGCCCACCAGCGCGGGGAGCTCGACGCCGCGGTAGACGAAGCCGCCCAGGATCGAGCTGAGGTCACCCTGCTCGGCATGCGAGTAGGTGAACTTCGGACCCTGCGCGGTGCCCAGCGTCGTCGCGGTCATGACGCGAACGAGCTCGCCTTCACGATACGGCCATTCGTAATTCCCGCCCGAGGTGACCAGGTCGACCTCTTCGCGCCAGGTATCACCCACGTCACCTGCCCACAGCGCCCCGGTCTGCCGATCGAACGAGATCGCGTAGGGGTTGCGGAAGCCGAGCGCGAAGAACTCCTCGAGTGCGTTGGGCACGCCGACGAACGGATTGTCGTTGGGAATGAAGTAGCCCTGCGTGGTGCCACCCGCAGGCTGACGTGGGGGTGCATGGCTGATGGCGCCACCACGCGCGTCGACGTCGATGCGGAAGATGCCGGCAAAGAGCGCACGATCGACCCGCTGGTGATTGGCCGCGTTGAGATCATCTCCGTTGCCAAAATAAAGAAAGCCGTCGGGCCCGAACTGAATACGTCCCGCGTTGTGCAGCGCGCGCGTCTCGACCTCTTCGACCAGCTTGAACTCTGAGCCTGGCAAGAACGTGCGGCTGGTGGGATCCCACGAGAAGCGTGAGAGCCTCTGCTGGCTCGGCGTTCCCCGCGCGTTGTACCAGACGTAGACGAACGCCCTGGGCCCCGTGCCGTCACCGAATTCAGGATGAAGCGCCATACCCAGCGCACCGGCCTCGCCACGCATCGCCACGGAAGCAGAGAAGTCGAGCACCTCTCGCGCTGCGGTGACCCCGAGCTCATAGATGCGCCCGAAGCGCTCCAACTCGAAAGGCCGCGCGCCTTGAACCCGGGGCCAGTCGACCGCGCTGGGAAGAATCACCTCGTCGAAGATGAACGCCGGGGCCAACGAGTAGCCGCCCAGCGAAGGCGTGCGCAGTGGAAACGCGCGCCGCTCTTTGGGCTCCGTGCGGGGCGTGCGCGGCTCGGGCGCCGGTGCGACCTCGTCACCGGGTTCCCGAACCACCGTTTCTGGAGGAATCGCTTCGTGCGCGACGGGCGGCGCTGGAGCGTCGGACTTGCACGCAGCGAGCGAGAACATCACGAGCAGACCCAGCGACCGTGCCTGCTTCCAACCCGTTCGGCGAAGTTCTTCGACCATGCAGAAGCGAAGTGCAACCGGTACGCCAGTCGCGCCCGGGCCTCCTCCATCTGGCACCCACCA
>JAYTAT010000357.1:0-4402 GCA_043737315.1 Archangium sp. | reverse complement strand
GGAAGTCTGCTCGACGACGCCAAGGCGTTGTTCGGCACGAGGGCCGACGCGTTGGCGGGTGAGACGCAAGTCAACGAGGTTCGCCAGGGGCTGCACCGCTTGAACAACGCGCAGGAGAAGCGCGAATACGCGCGCGGCCTCGAGCGCAAGAAGCTCACCGACTTCGGTCTTGAAAACTCGGGGTACTGACATGCGCGCGCTCGAAGAGACGTGGCAGCGGCTGGGGTTCGAGAACGCCTCCGAAGTAGAGAAGAAGTTGTTGCACGGCACGCTCGTGGGCGCCATCGGCGGCCTTGCAGGCGGGTGGCTCGGCAGGTTGTTGCGGCCCCATGATCTGGGGTCTCTGGCGATCAGCTTGACGATCGCCTTCGCGGCCGCGCTGCTCATGCTGGTGCTGCCGCGCCTGACGCTTTGGTACCGGCTCGGGCTGCTGGGCACGATAGGCCTCATGTCGTTCTTCATTCCGTGGGCGAGCCCGTCGCTTCCGCTCTTCTTCACCGTACCGCTGGGTTTGGTGCTCGCGCTCGAGCCAGCAGGGTGGGGTCGCAAGCTGCTGGCCTTCGCCGGGCCGACGTTGGGCGCGGGGTGGTTCGCGCTGGTGGCGTACGGGCTCTGGGCGCGTCACCTCGGCCTGGGCACGTTGCCCTCGTGGGTGGCGCTCGCCGGCGCGGGGCTCTTCATCACGGCCGGCGCGGTGCTGGCGTCGGTCACCTTCGCGGTCGATTCGATGGAGCCGAAGCTGGTCGACCAGCCCAGGGTGCGGCTGGCGTGGCTGCGGCTGCGTGTGGCACTCGCCAAGTTGCCCGCGAGTGACTCACGCCGGCAGCTGGAGAGCCTGGCGCGTGAAGGTGCCGCCCGCTGCGTGAGCGCGAGGGCCGAACACGATGACGTGGCCAGCTCGCTTGATGGCGCAGCCGAGCAAGACGCGCGCGCGGCCGTCTTCGCGCTGAAGGAGAAGCTCGAAGAGACGACCGATGCAGAGCTGAAGACGCACCTCTGGCAGTTGTTGCGCGTGCATCAGGACACGCTCGAGCAGCTCGAGGGTCTGCGCCGCCGGTTCGAACGGCTCGGAGCGCGCACCGCGGCGGAAGCGGGCTGGCTGGAGACGGCTGCGTTCTCCATCGAACTGGCGCCGAAGAGTGAGCTGGGCGTACGAGAACTCGCTTCCCGCCTGCTGTCCCTCTCGCCCTCGGGGAAAGGGTCGGGGTGACCTCACACGACTAGAATTTCAGCTTCTTGACCGTGGTCTCGTTCGACTTGATCTCCACTTCGATCGAGTTCTCCGAGTTGCTCTCGGGGTTGACCAACCGCAGCAGGTGTTTCCCCGCCGGCAACGGCACGTTGAGCAGCGGGGTATCGCCGAGCTTCTTCCTGCCGAGGAACACCGTCGTCCACGGCGTGGTCTTCAACGTCAACTTACCCGCTGCCGCCAACTGAAGAGGCCGCCGCACGGGCTTCCTCACCATCAATGGAACCGGAACTGAATTCTCCACGGGCACGGCCACCGGAACGGCGAGCAGGGCCAACTCGACCATCACCCGTTCACCGGGCCGGGCGAGCGTCACCGACCTCGAAGCCGCCTGAAAACCCTCCAACGAAGCCTGCACCTGGTGACTGCCGACGCCGAGCGCCGCCAGCGTCTGCGGGCTGGGCCCACGCTCCACACCATCGACCACCAGCAGCGCGCCCGCGGGCACCGTGTCGACCACCAGCACCGGCGGCTCTTCAGGCGGGGCCTTCACCACCACGGGCGCCTTCACCACTTCCAGGTTCACCTCGGTGACATCGTTCATCCGCTTGTACACCGCGGCGCCGATGCCCAGCACCAGCACGGCCATCACCACCAGCGCGATCATCGGCACGCGCCGTTTGAGCCCATCGCGGCCGCGGGTCGACGAGTGACTCGACGAGGTCCCCGTGCCGGCCGCCTGCCGCGCCACCATGTTCGAGAGCTGTTGGGCCGAGCTGGGGGTCAGCTCGGTGGTCATCGCGGTCTCGATCAACTGCCGCCGATCGTGAATGCGGCGCGCGAAGACGGTGCGCAGGTAGTCGGCGATGTCGCCTGCCGAGACGTGTTTGCCGGTCTCACGAAGCCAGGTCTCCAGCGCTTCGTGCAGCTCGCGCGCGTTCTGGTATCGATGCTCGCGCTTCCGGGCGAGCGCCTTCTGGATGATGGGCTCGAGCCCCGGCGAAAGATCCGCCCGGCGCTCCGAAGGCGCGGGCAGGGGCTCAGTGCCGCCCATCAAGGCGAGCAGCTCGAGATCGTGGAGCCTGGGCAGCAGGCGCGTGCGGGTGACGACCTCGAACAGCACGATGCCCAGCGAGAAGACGTCGGAGCGCGCATCGAGCGGCTCTCCCCGCGCCTGCTCTGGCGACATGTACGCCAGCTTGCCCTTGAGCTTTCCCGAGTTGGTGTGGTGCGTGGCCAGCTTGGCGATGCCGAAGTCGACCACCTTGAGCCCACCATCGAAGGTGGCGATCAGGTTCTGCGGCGAGATGTCGCGGTGCACGATGCCCAGCGCCTTGCCGTCGATGCCGGTGCGGGAATGCGCGTAGTGGAGGCCTTCAGCGGCCATCGAGATGAGCTTGGCCGTGTGGTGATCGAGCAGGGGCAGGCCGTGCTTCTGGCCGGTGCGGCGCACCACCGACAGGTCTTCTCCGTCGAGGTACTCCATCACCATGTAGAGCGAGCCGTGTTCTTCACCCAGCTCGTAGATCTGCACCACGTTCGGGTGGCTCAGCTGCGCAGCGAGCCGGGCCTCGGTGAGGAACATGTCGACGTACTCGGGGTCGTGCTCGAGCGACGTCATCATCCGCTTGATCACCACCAGCTTCTCGAAACCCTTGAGCCCCGACTGGCGCGCGAGCCAGATCTCGGCCATCCCGCCTTGCGCGAGTGGGGTGAGCAACGTGAATCGGGCGACGGGGGTTCCCGGCTCCCAGCTGGCGCCCCCCGGCGCGCTCGAAGTTTCGAGAGACACCACCTGAAGAGTGTGGGGGGCGAAGGCGGCTCCGTCAATTTACGACTGATCAGATCAACCGCCCCACTGCCATCCAACTTCTCGCAGTGACGGCTTTGGTGGCGCCTCTCCCCAGATGAGAGGAGGCAACGACCGTGCTCGAGACCTACACGCTGTAAGGCATCGCCTTCGGCCCCCTGGCAAGAAGAGCGCGCTGGAGCGGTCGCCTTGGGTCTCGGACCATCGCCCGCGTTCGCTTCCGTTGCCAACGGGGTGGAGTACCATCCGGCTTCTCCACCGAATGCGCGCTCCCACCCTGATTGCCGTGACAGGTCTGTTGTGGTGCTTCACGGCGAACGCCGCCGCGCCGAAGCTCAGCGAAGCGAAGAGGCTCATCGACGATCTCGAGTTGGAGAGCGCCCTCAAGGCACTCGACGCCGCCGAGAAGACCGAAGGCAACGACCGCGCGACGCTTCACGAGATCTACACCCTGCAGGGCATCGCCTACGGCACCCTGGGCAAGGAGGCGAAGACGCGCGATTCGTTTCGCAAGCTGTTGCTCATCGCGCCCGAGGCCACGCTCCCCGCTGATCTGCCGCCGCGGGTGCGCACGCCCTTCTTCGAGGCCAAAGACTGGGCAGCCACCAACGCGCTGGTGGTCAAACCCTTCGCAGAGCTCGGCGAGGGCGAGGTGCTTTGGGTGAAGGTGGTGGTCGAGAAAGACGTGCTGCGCCTCGCGCGCTCGGTGCGTTTTCACTTCAAGGGCAGCCAGACCGTCGAGGTGCCGCTCACGGGCGGCAAGGCGCAGGCCCCGGTGGGGAAGCCGACCGCGACCTGGTGGGCCGAGGTCCTCAATGAACGCAAAGGCGTGCTCGTCGAGCTGGGCTCCGCACGATCGCCGCGAGATGAAGGCACGGTCGTCGCTCCCATTCCGGCCGGGCGCGAGGTCGAAAGTGAAGGCCCCGTGGCCGTGACCTTGGCGTGGCGAAGGCCCGTGGGAATCGGGGTGCTCTGCGCAGGCGTGGTGGCCGCGGGCGTCGGCGTGGTGATGGGCGTGCAAGCCAACGAGGCGAGGAACAAGGTGAACTCGGCCGCCCGCGACGAGCAGGGGCGGGTGACCTCGCTCACGCAGCGCGACGCACAGGCGCTCGAGGTGAGCGCGCGCGGCCAGGCCACGGTGGCCAACGTGCTCTTCGGGGTTGGCGGCGGGCTGGCCGCGGCGGGTGTGGTGTTGATCATCCTGGGGCCGTCGAGCGAGCCCACCCTCGCGCTGAGCCCTGCACCGGGCGGTCTGCTGGTGAGCGGTACCTTCGAATGAGGTGTGACCCGATGCGCAGTCTTCATGGCACCCGTGTGTTGCTCCGCGCCTGGCCTCTCCTGATGTGGGTGGCGGGTTGTCAGTGCAGCCCTTTTGGCGTGGAGACCACGCGCTTCGTGTGCGC
>JAYTAT010000356.1:0-1682 GCA_043737315.1 Archangium sp. | reverse complement strand
TGCCCGGTTTGGTCTTCCACGGCGTGGCGTCGCCTTCGAGCTTCACCTCACGCCAGGTCATCGGCCGGGTGACCCCGTTGGGGAAGCGGTTCTGCAATTTGCCGTCGACCTGGTCCCACCCAGCGATGAACAAGCCGGTGCTCGCGTAGGCGACCGGCCAGCCGCCGAGGTTCTCGAAGTCGAGCACCCGGGGGAACACGCCATCGGGCCCGGCAGGCAGCGCTTCGGCCAGCGGGTGGCCACCCGGCAACGAGAAGATCTGCCCGTCGCGATACCCCACCCGGCCCAGCGCGCTGCGAACGGCGTCGAACCACACCTCGACCGGTTCACCACCGGTGAGCACCAGCTGCGTCGAAGACCAGCGTGCGGGCGTGCCGCCCAGCTGCCATGAGTAGACGTCGCGAGACGTGACGAGGTACCCGCGCGCGCGGGTGCTTCCGTTGGTGCCCAGGGGCGTGCGCTCGAGCGCGAGGCTGCGAATCGGCACCGACGGCTCGGGCGTGAGCTCAGGCGTGAGCAGCTTCAGCTCGCTGGTCGGGTCGAGGGTGAGCTGCGGGTCTTGGGCAAGGTAGAGGCTGTCGTCGGCCACCACGAAGAACGAGATGCCCCCATCGGGCTTGACGAACGCTTCGCCGCCGAGGCTGTCGCGAATGTCATCCCCGCTGGCAGTCACCAGCTGCGCGCCGCGCGAGAGCTGCGTCCCACCGTCTTTATCCCTCGAGAGGTGCACCAGGTCACCGCCGTTGACCACGGCCCAGCCGCTGACGCCGTGAATGAAGCCGATGAAGCGCAGGCCTTCGAGCTCACGCGAGGGAATGCGGCGGAAGCCGTTGAGCTGTTCGTTGGGCTTGCGGGCGTCGGGCGTCTGCTGAATCGCCAGGTAGTCGTCTGCGATGACGGCCAGTACCGGCGTGTCTCCCAGCACCACGGGCGTCACGTCGCGCGGCACCCGGTCGAGAAATTCGGGCGCCAGTGAGCTGAGGGTCTCGCCGCTCCACAGCTCACCGTGCGTTCCGCCGAACAGCAGCCCGGCCTGGCTGTTCCACTGCACCAGCCGGCCGCCATCCAGCGCGACCTGCGCGAAAGCAATGGGCACTTCGATGTCCATCGAAAGGCAGCTGTCGAAGGAGGTGAGCGCGACGCTGCCCACCACGCGCAGCGTCCTCGCCAGACCCCTGGGCCTTCGGCACACCACCTCGACCGTCGGAGCGCCGCTGCGCACCGAAGGTGCGACCAGCTCGACCCGTTCACTGTTTCGGCACGGCGCACAGTCAGGCCACGGCGAGGTGAGCGCGGGGCCTGCAGCGCCGATGTTCATCTGGTAGGTCGAGAGCACGTCGAGCGCAGGCGTGGTGGAAGTGCGCACCGCCGCGATGATGCGATTGCCCGGGTCGCTCTTGAGCAAACCACCGCTCACGTCGAACGGGTCGAGGGCCGCTGCGGTGCTCACCCCCGCGTCGGTCGCGTCGACCACCATGACTCTCTGCGGCTGGAGCGCGACCACCCAGAACCTTCCGGGCAAGGTCACCGAGGCCACGTCGAGCACGGTGCCGCCATCGACGACCCAGGGAATGAAGTTCCAGTTCATGCCGCTGCGTTGCACCACGCCCAGCTCGTTCGCGGTCCACACCACGGGGATGGCCTGGGAAGGCGAGCGTTCGACCACCCGGAAGCCGGTGGAA
>JAYTAT010000355.1:0-10777 GCA_043737315.1 Archangium sp. | reverse complement strand
GCCAGGAGACGCGTGCGGGCGTAATGATCATCCCGCGGCCGGATGCCCGATTCGATCCGGCTCAGCGCGATGGTGCCGTCTTCTTCGTGCGCGAGTGGGTGAGGCTGAATGCTGCCCAGCACCGCGGCGCCGCCACCCTCGTGCACGTAGGTGTGCGCGTCTTGCCCGACCAGGAACTCATCACCTCGTTGGCAGTGGGCCATCAAGGCGGCGAGGTTGCACTGTGTGCCGGAAGGGAAGAGCAGGCCTGCTTCGAAGCCGAGTTGCCCTGCGAGTACGTCTTGAAGGCGGTTGACCGTGGTGTCGTCGCCGAACACGTCGTCTCCGACTTCCGCGCGCGCCATCGCTTCTCGCATCGCGGTGGTGGGCCGGGTGACCGTGTCACTTCGCAGATCGATCATCGGGACGCTCCACTTTCGCCTCGCCACTCGGTGGGCGACTTCGAGGCCCAGCGCCGGAACGCACGATCGAAGGCACGCAGCTCAGAGTAGCCGAGCAGGTACGCCACCTGGCTCACGTCGAGCCGCACGTCTTTCAAGTACGCGCGCGCGAGATCGAATCGCACCACGTCGAGCACTTCCTGAAACGACGTCTTCAGATCCGACAACCGCCGCTGCAGCGTGCGGCCGCTCATGTTGAGCCGCGTGGCCAGGCGCTCCACGTTCGGCTCGCCCTGCTTGAGCGCTTCCCGAATCTGGTGGCGCAGCTTGTCGATCAAATCATCTGAACGCGGGCGGGAAGCGAGCGCTGCCACCGCGTGCTCCTCGAGGAACGAATACAGCGCCGCGTCGCCCCCGTTGACCTTCTTGTCCAACAACGAGGCGTCGAGCGCGAAGCCGTTGGTGGGCTCGTTCCACGAGATTTGACGGGTGAAGACCCCCGCCGACAGCCGCCCCAGGTCGACTTCCGAAGGCCGCGCGTGAACGAACCAGACCCGCGTGGGGTTCTCACCGCTCAACGACACGCAGGTCTTCAACACCGCCGCGGCCGAGAACTCCTCGAAGTGCCGGCCCGCCGCGCCCGGCCGCTGGGGCACGATGTTGTGAAACCGCGCTTCCCCCTCGACCTCCTCGAAACGAAACGACTGGCTCGGCGCGACGATCGCGTTGAAGCGGGTGAAGTTCTCGAACGAGTGCCGCAGCGTGGGGCCCACCCGGCTGAGGAACTCGGCCACGCCATACGTGCCGCGCGGCAACCAGTCAGACAACGAGAGGCCCAGGTGCGAATCCTTCAGCGCAGCGGCAATCTCGTCAGCGATGGCCGACACCACCGAGACCTTCGTGGTGAGCTGCACTTTACCCGGCGGCTGGGCCAGCACGTCAGCGGGCAGCTTGTGTTTCTCGATGAGCTTCTCGACGGGCATGCCCTTGTGACGGGCGTAAGCCAGCACGAGGGGAACCAGACGTGATTCGAAGTCGAAGTCGCTGCGCGACATGGCAGGGACCTTAGCGGATCGCCGCCGGGGGATGTATGAGCCCCTCGCCGTGCGTTCATCTACCGACAAGGGCCAGCCGGGCCGCTGCCAACGCTGCTGGATCCTCGATGCCTTCTGCATCTGCAGCGCGACCCCCGTGGTGCCCACCCTGACTGAAGTGGTGGTGGTGCGGCACGAACGCGAGAGCTGGAAGTCGACCGGCACCGCCCGCATCGCCGCCATGGCCATGCCCCGTCTGCGCATCCTGGATTTTACCGAGAATTCAGAGCCCGCCAGGAGCGCGCTGCCCGCCGAGTGTGGCCCGGGAACCCACGTGCTCTTTCCCACCGAAGAGAGCGCTCCCTGGGATGGCGCCGCGGTGACCCGGCTGGTGGTGCTCGACGGCACCTGGCGGCAGGTGCGGCGCATGTACGCCAAGCTGCCCGCGCTCCACACGGTGCCGAAGCTGGCCTTGCCGGAGAACTTGACCAAGGTGCTCCGGCTGCGCGAGTCGAAGTTCGAAGCGGGCCGCTCTACCCTCGAGGCCATCGCCGAAGCCATCGCGCTGCTCGAAGGCGCACCCATTGCCGCGCCCCTTCACGCCCTGCATGCCACGTACGTCGAGAAGGTCTTTCGCGCGCGCGGGGTCTGGGAGCAAAAGAACGCGGTCTGAGCCTTTTCTGACTGAACCGAAACCGGGCCGCCCGTGCGACACTGGCGGTCTTCTCGAACGGGGGCGCCGTGGCAGGGTCGATTCGATGCGGCGTCGCCTTTCACTCCATCGAGGAGTTCCGCGCGGGCTTCGTCGCGAACGGGCCGGCGTGCTTCGTGCCCTACCCAGACGAGGTCGCCCCGGGTGAGGTGCTCGAGGTCGACGTCACGGTGGTCGAGGCGCGGCTCGAGCTGCGCGGGTTGGTGGTGGGCGCCGACTTCGACGAGTCGGGCAACGTGGGGCTGCAGGTCAAGCTCGACGCGCCTTCGTGGAAAGCCGTCAGCAAGTTCGTGCTCGAGTTCGGCGATGGGCAGCAGTCGGCGGGCATCTTCGAGACCAGCCGCATTCAGATGTCGCCCATGCCGGCCGCGGCCCAGAACCCCACGCCGGGTGAAGACGAGCGCGCCGATCTCCTGACGCCAGGTGAACTGGTCGATGGGCGGTTCCGCATCGAGTCGCACCTCGCCACCGGCGGAATGGGTGAGGTGTACCGCGCTGAACACGTGCACCTGAAACGCGCCATCGCGCTCAAGCTGCTGCGGCGCTCCTTGTCGGGCGACATCGAAATGTGGGGCCGCTTCGAACGCGAAGCGCAGCTCGTCAGCCGGCTTGAGAACGCTCACATCGTGCGCGTGTTCGACTTCGGCCGCACCGCTGATGGCCAGCTCTTCCTCGCCATGGAGTTCGTGGAAGGCGAGACCCTGGAGGCGCGCATCAAACGTGGCCTGCTCGCCCCCGCCGAAGCGGTGGAGATCCTCGCGCAGGTGCTCGATGGCCTGAACGAAGCGCACGGCCTGGGCGTGGTGCACCGCGATCTCAAACCGCCCAACATCATGCTGGGCCACCGCCGTGACGGCGGCGTGCGCGCCAAGATTCTCGACTTCGGCATCGCGCGGTTGAGTGACGCGCTGGCCGAGAAAGACTCGAGCAAACTCACGCAGATCGGCATGGTGATGGGCACGCCCGCCTATCTCGCTCCAGAGCAGGCGCTCGCCGACGATCTCGATCACCGCACCGACATCTACGCGATGGGCTGCGTCGCCTACGAGCTGCTCACCGGCCGGCCGCCCTTCGTGGGCGCAGAGCTGCGCAAGGTGATCGCCCAGCACCTCACCGCCGCGCCGCTCGACCCGGCGCAGCTTCGGCCTGAGCTCTGTGCGTTGCCGGCGTTGTGCGCAGCCGTGCTCAAGGCCCTCGAAAAGGAGCGGGAGCACCGTTTCCAGAACGTGCTCGAGTTTCGCGAGGCGCTGCGCCAGTCGCTCCAGCCGCAGGGCGCGGTGCCGCAAAGCCAGGTGGTGCCAGAGCCGTCTTCCCCCTGGCCCCCGACTGCTGAGTGGCAGCCCGCTCCTGCACCGGCCGCGGCCCCCGTTGCTTCCAATGAAGTGAGCCTCGAGGCGAATGACTTCTTTGGGTCAGTCAGCTCAGGAACACCCACCAGGCCCGAACGACCGGCCGCCGCGCCTGCGGGGCAGGGTGAGGGAGTCTTCGTTCGGCTCGAGGTGCTCGGCCCCCCTCCTGCCAGCGCGCCTGCCCAGGCGTGCCTTCTTCGGGTGCACGAGGCGGTGGCGCGCACGGGTGGCTTCGTCGCGCGTCAAGACGAAGAAGGCGTCACCTTCGGCTTCATCGGCAAGGGAGGGCCCCCGTCGGGCCGTGCCACCCGCGCGATGCTGCTGGCGCGCGAGCTGGTGACCCTCGAGAGCGCTCGTTTCAAAGTCTCGGCTGCGGTGCGCGGGCTTGCGGGCGTCGCGGGGTTTCCGCTGGGTGAGCCGGCCGCCGACACGATTCGACGGCAGCAGGCGGCCGGGCGCGCCAACACCTTGTGGCTCGATCAACGCCTGGCAGGCCCCGCGGCGCGTTTGTGTGAAATCACCGCGACGCAGACCGCGGGGTGGGTGGCGTGCGGCCCACCTCGTCGCCGGGCGCGGGCCGTTGCCGAGCTGGTCGGCCGCAAGCCGCTGGTCGAGTCGTTGGAGCGACGCCTCACCAGTCTTGCGCAGGGCGTGGTCGCGCCGCTGGTGCTGACGGGCCCTTCGGGGTGTGGGCTCAGCGCGTTGTCGAACACGCTGCTGGCGGTGGCGCGCAAACGGGGTGCGCTCGCCTTGAGCACCACCGGGCTGCCCGAGCCGTTCGGCGCGTTGACAGAGCTGCTCTGCCTCGCAGTGGGCGTCCATCCGAGCGAACGTTTCGCCCGGCTGCCGGCGGTGCTCGAGCCGTTGCCCATCATCGACTCTGCAAAACAAGCGGCGCTGGGCCTTGCGGGCGTGCGGCCGTTGCCGGTGCCGCTGACTGCGGGGCAGGCGGTGCATGCCTTGCGGGGCGTGCTGCGCGCGGTCGCGGTGGAAAAGCCGATGGTGTTGTCCTTCGACGGCCTGCAGGGGATGGATGAGGGCAGCGTCGATGCGTTCGTCTCGATGGCTTCACGGCCCGTGTCGCGGGAGTTGGTCGTCGGCTTCTCGGCGCCCTCTGCGTTCGACACGAAGCTCGCAGGTCAGCAGAGCGCTCCGATTCCGGCGCTGGATCAACCCGAGGCTGCGCGGTTGGTCAGCCTGGCGCTCGGTGCTGTCGCAGGCCCCGCGCTCGCCCGCTTCGTGCACGAGCAGTCGCAGGGGCTGCCGCGCTCTGCCTTGCAGTTGGCCTCGTGGCTCGATGAGGGCGGCCTGTTGGTGGATGCGGCTGGCGGCATCGTCGAGCTGTGCGAGCCCGAGCTGGGCGCACCGCTCGAAGGCGTGACGGCCGCCGCGCTGCAAGCGATGCCGCTGGATCAACGCAAGGTGCTGCAGACGGCGGCGCTGCTCGGTGCACGTTTCGATCAAGCGGTCTTGCGCGAGGTGTTGCCCTCCGCGACGCCACCGATGCTCACGGCCCTGCAGAACGCGGGCTGGCTCACCAGTGAAGGCGCGCGCCGGGGCCGGTTCACCAACCTGTCGTCGTGGGGCGCCGTTTCGCCCCTCTCGCCGCAAGAGGCGGGCGCCGTTCATCTCGCGGCGGCGTCGGCGTTGATTGCGCAGGGCCAGGCCGATGCGGCTTCGGTCGACGCGCTCCAGCTGGCGACTCACCTGACCGCGGCGGGCGATGCGGCGCGCGCGGCTCCGTTGTGGAAACACGGTCTTGATCAAGCGATCGCCCGCAGAGATCCGCGCACTGCGAGCCGGGCGTGGGCAGGCTTGTCGGCGGCGGTCAGCCTGCTGCCTGCTTCCGAAGCGCAGAAACGAACGCAGGTCGATGCGCTGGCCCGGTCGGCGGCTCAATCGCTCGTGGTCGAAGACGTCGCGCGTGCGCGGGCGTTGCTCGACGCGGTGAGCGCTCAGGCCGCCAGCCTCGCCACGCCTTCGCCGGAATACCTGTTGCTCGAGGCGCGCGTGCTTCGGCTCGAGGGCCGGCGGGTGAAGGCAGCCGAAGTGCTCACCGCGGCAGAGCAGGCGGCCGCCGGGAGCGCAGTGCTCGCGCTGGTGCTCGCCGAGCGCGGTGAAGGGCGCGAGGTGGAAGGCGATCTCGACGGGGCTTCACTTGCGCTCGAGCAGGCACGCAGACTCGCACCAGAAGCGGCCGAGCTGGCGCGTTGGCATGGTGAGGTCGATCTCGCGGCCCGGTTGGAAGCGCGGCTCGCCACCATCACCTTCGCGCGGCGCGACGTGGGCAAGGCGCTGGCGTTGCTCGAGTCGTCGCTGCAGAAATGGCGCGCGGCGGGCTGGCCGTTCGCCGAAGCGCGCGTGATGGCCACCCTGGGCACGGTGCTCGCGTATCAGCAGCGGTTTCCTGAAGCGGCTGCCGCGTATCAGGCGGCGAGCTTAGCGGGTGCGCGGTGCGGGGATCTCAGGTTCCAGGCGCGGGCGCTGTTGCAGCAGGCGAAGGCCATTCGCAAACAGCAGGGCGACTCGGCGTCGATGAAGTCGGTGGCGCTCGAGGCGCGAAAGCTGGCGCTGGTGTTGGGCTGGGAAGAAGGCCGGCTCGACGCGACGGCGCTCCTGGGTCAGTAGTCATCACCCCCCTGGGCCCTGGGCGAGGGCCTCGTTCTTCTCGCCTTTCTTCTCGGCGGCCAACTCAGCCCGAGCTGCACACAGACAGGCCCCGAAGATGAAGATGCACCCCGAGATCCAGACCCACAAAATCAGCGCCATCACGCCACCAAACGCCCCATAGAGCGCGTTCAAGCGGGCGAACTTTCCCACGTAGACGATGAAGAGCGCCTGGGCCACGAACAGCAGACCCGTGGCACTCAGCGCCGGCAGCCACACCTCTCTCCACGGCACGCTCTGCTGCGGCGCGTGCCCGTAGAAGAACGTCAGCGTGAAGAAGGTCATCAGCGAAGGCAACAAGCCGAGCGCCACCTCATACGACCACGAGCCGAACTCGCTGGCCGGAAGCACGCCCAACAGCAACTTTCCCAGCGGGGGGATGCCCATGGCGAGCAGGGTGAGCACCGCCAACATCGACAGCTGCGTCAGGCTCTTCAGAGGCAGCGACCACCATTTGTGCGGATGGTGGCCCCACGCCGCGTTGGTGACCGCGATGAGGGTGGTGAAACACTGCAACGCCGTCCAGACGAGCATCAACATCGCAAAGGCGCTGGCCTTCGCACGGCCCTCGATGACGCCCTGGATCACCTCGAAGACCTGCTTGCGCAGCTCGCCCCCGGTCGGCACGTACGCACCGAGGTAGCCCAGCGCCGCTTCACCTGCCTGATGCGGGTCGACGAAGGCAGAGGTGATCGTGACCAGCAAAATCATCAGCGGGAAGAGCGAGAAGAAGGCGTTGAACGAGAAGGCGGCTGCCCACTCGAGGCCGTCGATCTTGAAGAAGCGCGCGGCGGCAAGGCGCAACGTCGCCCACGTCAGACGCAGCTTCGCGGCGAATTCAGGAAGTCCGAGACCGATCACCCGATCACCACCTGCTTTTCCTCTTGCGCGATGGCAAGCACTTCCATCGCGAGCCGAACGATCAAGGGGCCGATCAACGCGCCCCACGCGCCGAACGCCGCCAACCCGCCGAACACCGACAAGAAGAGCAGGAACATGGGCATGTTCAACGCACCCATGCGCGCGTAGATGGGGCGCGCAAGGTTGTCGATCGTGCTGATGACGCCGACGCCCAGGCCCACCAGGATGAACGCCTTGACCGGGTGGTCGGTCAGAAAGAGGCCCAGCGCGATGGGGCCCCAGACGAGCGCGCTGCCCACCATGGGGATGATGGAGGCGATGCCGGTGATGGGCCCCAGCACCCAGGCGCGGGGCACGCCGAGCGCGAAGTAGATGACCATCGCTGCGATGCCCTGCGTCGCCGTGGTCAGACCGACGCCGACCAGCAGGCCGCGACCCGTCTCGTGAAAGGCGTCTGCGAGGCGATCGAGGTGCGCGGGCTTGAGCGGTGAGTGCAGCTTGATCCACGCCCAGACGGTGGCGGAGTCGAGCAGCAGCGCATACGCGCCCGCGAAGTAGATGAAGAGCCCCACCCCGGCCGTCGCGGCGGCGCCAGCGAGGTCGGTCAGGAAGCTGAAACCCTGTGCTCCGGAGCGCTGCGTGAGCGCCGCGAGATCCGCCAGCGTGGTGGGTAAGGCCAGCGGTGCGTCAGGTGAAGAGAGCAGCGCCTGCAACGCGACGGTCGCCGAGGGCGATGCCTTCACCGTGGCGAAGAGTTCTTGTGCTCCGGTGATGACGCCGACTCCGACCAGGGCGAGCGGGAGCGCGAGCAGCACGAAGATGAGCAGGGAGAGCACCGCGGCCGCACGGCGACGGCCCTTGAGGCCACCCTCGAGGCGCACCAGCAGGGGCCGGGCGAGGGAAGCAGTCCACGCGGCGAGGAGAAGCGGGGGCCAGAGCGGCCAGATGACGAAAAAACTGGCTGCGCAGAGCACCAGCAGCAGCCACCGAAGCGGATTCATATCGCGTCGCTACGCAGCAAATGCGCCACCTTTTTGACGTGCAATTGCGGGCGGGTGTCGATTGCGCAGGCATCAATCTGAAGAGAACCCCGTCATGTTGATGGAGTTGCTCCCTCTCTCTTCGGGCAAGGGGAGCACCCAATCAGTTCACCCAGACGATCTGCTCTTTGAGCAAGAACCACTCGCCGACGCGCGGCGCGTAGCGGGCCTCGATGGCCGAGCGCTTGAGCTTGAGGGTGGGGGTGAGCAGCCCGTTGTCGACCGTCCACTCCTCGCGCATCACGATGAGCTTCTCGAGCTGCTCATGGGGATCGAGCTTCGCGTTGAGCTGCGTGAGGTGCAGCTGCAGCAGCCGGGTCATCTCGACCTTGTCGTCCGCGCCCAATGACTTCTTGCGCAGGTGCTCCGCCAGCACCACGAGCGCGAACGGTTGGGCCAGGTTCGCCCCCGACACGCACGCCTGCTCCAGCTCGCCGCGCGAGAGCAGCTGACTCTCGATCGGCGCCGGCGCGACGTACTTGCCTTTGCTGGTCTTGAAGAGCTCCTTTACGCGCCCGGTGATGGTGAGCTTGCCGATGCCGTCGATCTGCCCGCGATCACCCGTGTGCAGGAAACCCTCGGCATCGATGGTCTGTGCGGTGAGCTCGGGGTTCTTGTAGTACCCGAGCATGGTGCCCGGGCTCTTGACCAATATCTCGCCTGTGTCTGCGATGCGGCAGGTGACGCCCACCTGCGCGCGGCCCACGGTGCCGGTGTCGTCTGCACCCGGCTCAGCCACGTGCGAGACAGCCCAGTTCTCCGTCATGCCGTAGACCTCGCCGATCTTCAGGCCGAGCACCCCGTACCAGCGCAGAAGCGCGGGCGGCGTGGGTGCAGAACCGGTCACGCACCAGCGCACTTGATCGAGCCCCAGCCCTTTGAGGATCTTCTTTTTCACCAGCCGGTTCACCAGCGGAATCTTGAGCAGCCCGTTGAGCTTCCGCTCAGGCATCTTGGCGAAGATGCCCGCCTGGAATTTCAGCCACAGCCTCGGCACCGTGCCGAACAGCGTGGGCCGTGCGCGCGCGAGGTCTTGCAGGAAGGTTTCGGGGCTTTCGGCGAAGAAGACCTGGTAGCCCACCTTGAAGTTGGTGGTCTCGAGCACCGCGCGTTCGGCCACGTGAGAGAGCGGCAGGTAGCTGAGCAGGCGATCGGCCGGCGTCATCTTCGCGAGGTCGCAGAACGCGAAGGCCGAGGCCATCGTCTTGAAGCTGTGCATCACGCCCTTGGGCTCACCGGTGCTCCCCGAGGTGTAGAGGATGGTGGCGAGATCGTCGGCGGGGCGGGTGACGCGCCCCTGCAGCGGCGGGTGTTGGGCGACCAGCGTGTCCCACTTCGTCGCGTTCGGCACCAAAGGCGAGAGCGGCAGCGCCACCCGAATCACGTTCGGCGGCAGGCCAGGCTCCATCGAGGGGAACCCGTCGAGCTTGCCCACGAAGACCACGCTCGCGCCGCTGTGGTCGAGGATCTGCTTGATGCTGGTCGCCGTGAGGGTCGGGTAGACCGGCACCGAGACGTGACCTGCAAGCCAGATCGAAAGGTCAGCCATCAACCACCACGCCGTGTTCTTCGAGAAGATGGCGATGCGGCTCTCGGGCGGAAGCGCGAGCGACTTGAGATACGTCGCCACCCGCCGGGCCTCGTCGAGCGCGGTACCAAACGTGTACGTCTTGACCTGACCAGGGCCCATCGGCTGCGTCAGCCAGAGATCATTCGGGCGCAGCGCCTCGTGGTCTTGAATGAAATCGAGCTGCGTTTTCATGGGCCCCCCCAGGGCGCGAGTGAAACGTTCGGCTCAGCGCTATATCGTGCTCATGCTCCGGTTGCTCGACGCAGACCTGTTGTGCACCCGCATCTTCGACGTGGCGGACACCATTAATCTCGAGGCCTGCCGCGCCTTGATTTCCAACGGTGGCGCGGAGATTCGCCGGTTGTCGCTGCGCCGTGAAGGCAGCGAGTTCATTCAGCTCTCTGACCCGCCGCTCTTGGTGGATCTGGGTACCCGGGGCCTGAGTGTTCAGGGTGCGAGCCGCGAAGTTCGGGTGAGCGCTGCCTTGTTCAACCACGGCGCCATTTCCATCTCGGTGCGCGTGCCCGTGCCCAGGGGCACCACCATCGACGAGCTCATCCCCGTCGCCGACGAGCTCTACGACAGCAAGCTGCTCGACACCCTGGCGCATGAAGAGGTCACCAAGCTGCGCAAGCTGCTCGCCCCTCACTTCGAGAGCCCGCACATGTGGGATCAGACCGAGGGCTACAGCATCATCCTGGTGCGCGAGCTGGAGGGCCGGCCGACCGCTGAACAGGTGTTGGCATCGCCGGGCCTGGCGAGGCTGCTGCTGGGCGAGAAAGAGACGCTCTCGGCTGCCGAAGAGCGCGAGGTGCTGGCACATCACTTCAGCTACACGCCGTACGACCTGGCGATCTTCGAGTGGAACGCGTCCTTCCTCTACGAGCCGTCGGGCAGCGAAGACATCGTCGACCTGCTGGAGATCGCCAACGCGCAGTTGCTCGAGCTCCGGTATTACGACGCGGTGCTCGATGGAGAGTTGAAGCGCATGTACGAGGTGGTCGGTCAGCGGCCGGCGAGCCTGCTGTTCAGCCCGTACAAACGCCTCGCGCGTGAGCTGATGAAGACGTTGATCGAGCTGTCCGAGTTTCTCGAGCGCGTCGAGAACTCGCTCAAGATCGTCGGCGATGTGTACCTGGCCCGCGTCTACGAAGGCGCGATGAA
>JAYTAT010000354.1:0-1682 GCA_043737315.1 Archangium sp. | reverse complement strand
ACATCAGTCGATCGTCTGCAACCAGCCGTACTTGTCGGGCTTGGCGCCACGCTGAATCGCGCCGACCTCGGCGTACAGCTTCTCGGCCACCGGGCCCGGTTTGCCGCCGTTGATGAGCAGCTTCTCGCCGACGAACGCGAGCTCACCCACCGGGCTGATCACCGCCGCAGTGCCCGTGCCGAAGACTTCCTTCAAGGTACCGCTCTGGTGCGAAGCCTTGATCTCCTTGATCGAGATCGGCCGCTCTTCCACCGTGAGGCCCTGGTCCTTCGCCAGCGTGAGCACCGAGTCGCGCGTCACACCCGCGAGGATCGAGTCGGTCAGCGGCGGGGTCACCAGTGAATTGCCGATGAGGAAGCACACGTTCATCGTGCCGACCTCTTCGACGAACTCGTGATCCTTGCCGTCGAGCCAGAGCACCTGGTCGAAGCCTTCTTTCTTCGCCTTCATCGCCGAGAGCAGCGAGGCCGCGTAGTTCGCGCCCGCCTTGGTCGCGCCCAGGCCACCCCGGGGCGCCCGCACGTCGTGGGTCTCGACCCAGATGCGCACGGCCTTGAGGCCCTTGCCGCCGAAGTAGCTGCCGGCGGGCGAAGCGATCACGAAGTAGAGGTACTTCGTCGCAGGCCGCACCCCGAGGAAACCCTCGGTCGCGATGAGCGTCGGGCGCAGGTAGAGCGAGGTGCCTTCAGACTTCGGCACCCAGTCGGCATCGACCTTCACCAGCGCCTTCACCGCCTCGTGCATCTGCGCTTCGGTGGGCGTGGGCATGCACAGGCGGGGCGCGCCGATCGCCATGCGGCGAGCGTGCTGCTCTGCGCGGAACAGGCGAATGTGCCCGTCGTCACCACGGAAGGCCTTGGAGCCCTCGAACATCGCCTGCCCGTAGTGAAAGACACCCGCCGCCGGATCCATCTGGAAGGGGGCGTAGGGCTGAATGCGCGCATCGGACCAGCCCGTTTCGGGCGAGTAGTCCATGGCGAAGAGGTGATCCGAGAAGAACTTGCCGAAGCCCAACTCGGCTTCCGGCGGCTTCACTTTCGGCGTGGTCGTCTTCGTGATGCGAATGTCCATGGCGGCCTGGCTCCTTGCCTCGGCAGCTACTACGCGCCTCAGGACAGACCAAGGCCCCCGTACACCGATACCGGTGGTCCCCAGCCGCACCGCGTCACCGTTTTGAGACTCAGCACTCCACGATGTTGACGGCGAGACCGCCCCGGGCCGTCTCTTTGTACTTCACCGACATGTCCGCGCCAGTGGCCACCATGGTGGCGATCACCTTGTCGAGCGACACCTTGTGCTTCCCGTCGCCCGAGAGCGCCAGGCGCGCGGCGTTGATCGCCTTGACGCTGCCCATCGCGTTGCGCTCGATGCAGGGCACCTGCACCAGCCCTCCGATGGGGTCGCAGGTCAGGCCGAGGTTGTGCTCCATGCCGATCTCAGCGGCGTTCTCCACCTGCTCTGGAGTTCCGCCCATCACCTCGGTCAAGGCACCGGCCGCCATCGAGCAGGCCACGCCCACTTCGCCCTGACAGCCCACCTCGGCCCCCGAGAGCGACGCGTTCTTCTTGTACAGCGCGCCGATTGCACCGGCGGTGAGCAGGAAACGCTGCACGCCTTCGTCATCGGCGTTGGGCACGAAGCGCCGGTAGTACTGCAGCACCGCGGGGATGATGCCGGCCGCG
>JAYTAT010000353.1:0-4414 GCA_043737315.1 Archangium sp. | reverse complement strand
CGTGCTCTCACCGTTGGGTGGCCTGGTGCGCCCCGAGCGAGAGCGGCGCTGAGTCTTCTTCGCGGGTCGACGACCGTACGACAGAGAGTCAGCGGCGCTGATCGACGATCTGCAGCTGCGTCTGCATGCCGCCCGGGGCCACCAGGCGCGCGGTCAACGCAAAGTCCTGCCCGACGCTCAACTCGAGCGAAGGCACCACGTCTTTGCGGGTGCGCCACTCCTCAGAGATGTGCACCGTGCCGATGATCTCGCGATCCACCGACGTCTGATCGAGCGACTCGAAGAGCACCAACGGCACCGGCGCGCTCCAGGGCGGCAACCCCTCGAGCGGGATCGACTTCGTGCACGGCACCGGCGTGTTGCCCGGAATGATCTCGACCGTGCGGCCGCCCACCAGCATCACGCTCATGGGCATCGCCACCACGTCGTTCAAGCCAGAGCTCTTGGTGCGGCGCAGGTTGCGGCCGAGGATCGCCGCGCCCACCGCCACGCCGAGCTCGGGGTTCAAGTCCTTCTCGCTGGAGAGCCTGGGGAAATGGGCCAGGCGCTTGCGAATCATCGGCATGCGCGTCTGCCCACCGACCAGCACCAGCTCATCGATGTCGCTCGCCTTGAGCCCCGCACGCTGCAGCACGTCGTCGCAGGCACCCACGCACCGCTCCACCAGCGGCGTGACGATGCCTTCCATCTCATCGCGGGTGAGCTTGTACTGGAAGTCGATGAACCCACCGCTCGCGCGTTGTGCGACGACCGGCACCCGCACGTCGAGCGACTCGACGCGCGAGAGCTGAATCTTGGCGAACTCTGCTGCGAGCCCGAGGCGCTGCATCACCGTGCGGTTGGCGCGCACCGAGACGCCCTGCTTGTCTTCGATCTGCTGGGCGAAGGTCTCAGCGAGCAGCTCATCGAAGTTGCCGCCGCCGAGGAACCCGTCACCGCCGGTCGCGAGCACCTTCACCACCCGGTTCTCCACCCGCATCACCGTGGCGTCGAACGTGCCGCCGCCGAGATCGAAGATGAGCACCGTCTGCTTCGGGCTGCGCAGGTTCGCGTAGAAGAGCGCCGCGGCGGTCGGCTCGTTCACCATGGCGGCGACCGTGAGGCCTGCCGATTCAGCCGCGCGGCGTACGGCCTCACGCTGCCGCACCGACGCGTGCGCCGGCACCGTCATCACGCAGTGGGTAAACGCGTGCCCCGCGGCCCGGGCAGCGCGCATCACGATGTCGCGCACCACCACGCCGGCCACCTCTACCAGGGGGATGGTCTGCCCGTAGATCAACACCGAGGTGTAGCCGTCTTCGCCTTCCACCAAATCGAAGGCAAAACGTTCGCGGTGCCTCGCGACGTATTCCGAGTTGAAGCGCCGCCCGAGGAAACGTTTGGCCCCGAAGACGGTGTGCTTCTGATCGTCGATGAGCTGCGTCTTGGCCGCCTGACCCACCAGGCACTTGCTCAAGTCGGCCGAGGGAAACCACGCCACCGACGGCAGCACCGCTGACTTGTCCGTGACGGGCGCCACCCTCAACTTCCCCTGCTCGTCGAACCACGCAGCGGAGGTATTGGTGGTACCGAAGTCGATACCGAGAATCGGCTGCACGGTCGAATGGTACGGGGCCTGCCGCTTGGACGGACACGGAAAGTTGGAGTTTTGTGGAACGGGTAGGCCCGGCTGGCCTACATCAGCACCCATGCGGCTGCGTTTCGTGCTGTTGGCAATGTTCGTCAGTGGGTGCGGCGGGGGGCTGGAGCGGGTCGCCTTCGCCACCGATCAGCTCACCTACCAACCGGGTGGCCGGGTCGGCCTGTCCCTGGTGAACACCAGCGCGACCAACCTCGGCATCAACTTGTGCCTGAGCCGGGTGGTGACGGTGGAAGGCAAGGCAGTCGGGCCTGCAGATGGGGAAAGCTGCGTGCTCGAGCCACAGCCGCTCGCGCCGGGCGCCCGGGTCGATGCGCGCAAGACCCTGCCATCCATGACCGGCCCTGGAACCTTTCGATATGAGACGACGATTCGCCTGGCGAACGGGGCGGGTGAGACCGTGTTGACCGCGCCCTTCACGGTCAGCGGCAACTGAAGAAGCGGTCAAGAGATCGCACGCGGTCGCCGTTCGTTTCACGGGCTACCGTGTGGCGCGTGCTGAAATTTTTTCTCCGGCTGTTCGGGAAGCTCCGCTTCTGGCAGCAGCTGGTGATCGTGGTCTGCGCGCCGCTTTCGTTGCTCAACACCTCGGTGGCGTTCTTCGGCAGCTCGGCGGTGTTTCCCCTCTCGCCCTTCTTCCTCAAGGAAAAGTGGCACGCGCTGGGGTCGTACGCGAAGCACCGGCCGGTGTGCTTTTTCACAGGTCACGGTGAACTCGGCCCGCTCGCGGCGAAGGCAGAGACGAAGTACGGCCTGCCCCGCGGGTTGATGACGGCCATCGTGGCGGTGGAGTCGGGCAGCCGGCCGCACCGCATCTCCTTTGCCGGTGCGATGGGTCCAGCTCAGCTGATGCCGGGGACGGCGGCCTTGCTCGGGGTGAGTGATCCGTTCGACCCCGAGCAGGCGATCGACGCGGGTGCGCGCTACCTCTCGCAGATGCTCAAGCGCACCGGGCGGGTCGATCTCGCGGTCGCGGCTTACAACGCGGGGCCGGGCGCGGTGAATGGCCGCATTCCGCAGAACGGCGAGACGGAAATTTACGTGGCGAAGGTGATGAAGGCGCTCGGCCGGCCGAACTGAATTTTGATGGGCGAACTAGCGAGTCGTCTGCATGAAATTCTTGCCGCCATTGTTGAGCCACAGCTCGGCCACGTCGCGCGCGAACGCCGTGTCGCCCGGTGCGTGACAGGCGATGCCCACGTGAATGGCGAACTCGACCTCGGTGCCGGGAGCACACCCTGCGAGATGAAAGGCCCCGTTCACCACCGGGCAAGGCACGTCGTTGCTCGACACCACGTGCGTGGTCTTCCATCCATTCGAAGTCCAATTCAGCTGGAGCCACGGCACGGTCAGCGTTTTGAAACCGCGCTCGAACCAGCCGCGCGCTTCGGCCACACGCCGCAGCTCAGGCATCTCTCCGTGCACCAGGAAGTGCACCGTGCTCACCGGCCCTCGCGACGCAAACATCGAGCTCATCGCGCTGCGTGACTCGAGGCGGCTGGGCGGTGGCGGCAGGGAATGATCGGGTTTGCTTGGTGGTGGTTTCGGATTCATGGTGCCCCCGCCAGCGAAACTAGGCCCATTCGCTGAGGCCCCGCTACTCACGCTTTGACCTTTTTTAAGGTGGGGTGTCCTCTCGAATGACGTGAGCCCTCTGGCCCCACAGCTGCGAGTCATTCATGGGGGTTCTTCAGGAGAACCCACCGAGAACGAGCTGGTGCGTGCCTTTTCTGCCGGTGATTCAGCCGCTTTCGGGCTGCTCATCAAACGCCACCAGGAGACGGTCTTCCGGGTGGTGCGCCGCTACGCACGAACCGCCGAAGACGCGCGCGACCTCACCCAGCGCGCCTTTCTTCAGGCCTTCGAAGCCGCCGAACGCGCCATGCCCAAACTCGCCGCCGATGAAGAGCCCGTGCCGTTCAAGGCCTGGGTGCTGCGCATCGCGGTCAACCTCGGCAAGAACCACGTGCGTGATGCGGGCCGCTGGGTGATGACCTCGGTCAATGCGGTCGACGCCCAGCGGCCCACGCTGCCTGCCCCGCAAGAGGCGCTCGAGGAGGCTGAACAGCGCGCGCTCACCCGCCGTGCGGTGATCGCGCTTCCGTCGCGTCAGCGCGAGGTCTTCACCCTTCGCATCGATGCAGGGCTGCCTTTCGCCGAAGTGGCCAGCACCCTGGGCATCACGGAAGGCAACGCGAAGGCCCACTTTCATCACGCCGTGAAGCGCCTCAAGGAAGAGGTCGCCAGGTTGTCGACGCCGGGAGTCGCGCCATGAACTGTGAAGACGTCGAGCTGGAGCTGCCCTGCAGTGAGCCCTCTGTCGAGGTGCGTGTGCACCTGGAAGGCTGCGTCTCCTGTCAGCAGACCGCAAAGCTGCTGGGCCTGGCTGCGTCGCCGCCGCTCACCCAGACCGAGCGGCTGAAGCTCAGTGGCCTTGCGCCCCGCACGCAGCAGATCTGGCATTCCCGCCGCACGCGAGGCGAGGGCTTTCGCCGCGCAGCGAGCCTGCTGATGGCCGCTGGCCTGGGCGCGTTGATCGCCTCGGTCTTGATCAAACCGGCCAGCGTGCTCTCTGAGCCCACCGTGCGCACGGTGATGGTCACCGCACCTGAAATCCCCGTGCTCGATTTCGAAGAAGCCAACCTTTCCGATGACGAAGTGTTCTTCGAAGTGGGTTGGCCATCGCTGACCGAAGGAGACAAGTGATGAAGACGAAGCTCATGATGCCGGTGATGCTGTGTGGTGCCCTCGTTGCGTTCGCCGCGCCGCCGCCCG
>JAYTAT010000352.1:0-4427 GCA_043737315.1 Archangium sp. | reverse complement strand
CACCGCGTTCGGGCTGACGTGTCGACGCGCAGGCTGGGGAGCCGCCGCTGGGGCCGCCCAGCCCTTGTTCACTTCAGCCGTCTTCACAGCACCAGCCGCCGGAACACTCGCAGCAGGCGACGGAACAGCCGTGGTCTGGCCTTTTTGAACTTTCATCGGGCACCCCTCGAGAGCGAGCTGAAGACAGCCGGACACCCTACCCCACTGTGGTCATGCGCAGCACTTCTTCGAAGGTGGTTTCTCCCTCGGCGAGTTTGCGCACCGCGGCCTCTCGAAGCGTCCGCAGGCCCATGCCGCGCGCCGCGGCGACCAGGTGTTCCGGGGGCGCCTTCTTCGCGATCATCTGTTTGATTTCCTGCGTGGCGGTGAAGATCTCGAAGACCGCCGTGCGCCCCAGGTACCCGGTGCCGCGGCACTTCACGCAGCCTGTGCCCTTGAGGAACTTCGGCCCACCCGGCAGCAGGGGAATCGGGGCCCCGAGCGCCGCGACCTGATCCTGCGACAGCTGCACCGGCTGGCCGCACGAGCCACACACCTTGCGCACCAGGCGCTGCGCCATCACGCCCAACAGCGCCGAGCTGAGCAGAAACGGAGGCACCTCGAGATCCATCAGCCGGTTCACCGCGCCGAACGAGTCGTTGGTGTGCAGCGTGGACAGCACCAGGTGCCCGGTGAGCGCAGACTGCACCGCGTTCTCAGCGGTCTCGGCGTCGCGGATCTCACCGACCATGATGATGTCGGGGTCCTGCCGGAGGATGTGGCGCAGCGCGTTGGCGAAATCGAGGCCGACCTTCGGCTGCACCTGCACCTGATTGAAGGCGTCCCACACCATCTCGATGGGGTCTTCGATGGTGGTGACGTTCACGTCGGGCCCCGCGAGGGCCTTGAGCGCCGAATACAGGGTGGTGGTCTTGCCGCTGCCCGTGGGCCCCGTGACCAGGATGAGGCCGTGCGGCTCTGCGATCCACCCCTCGAAGATGCGCTGCTCCATCTCATCGAAGCCCAGGCGCGTGACGTCGACCGCGAGCGTCTCGGGGTCGAAGATGCGCATGACGACCTTCTCGCCGAAGGCGGTGGGCAGCGTGCTGACGCGAATCTCGACCTCGCGCCCGTCTCGATCGACCTTGATGCGGCCGTCTTGCGGCTTGCGCTTCTCCGAGATGTCGAGCCGCGAAATGGTCTTGATGCGCGCGACGATCGGCAGGTGGAGCTGACCTGGCAAGGTATAGACGCCGTGCAACACGCCATCGATGCGCAGGCGAACCAGCGAAGAATCACGCTTGGGCTCGACGTGCACGTCGCTCGCGCGGTTGTCGAACGCGTAGCGCAGCAGGTAGTCGACCGCCTGGATCACCGGCTTGTCGCCGGCATCGAGCTCGCGCCCCGTCGACAATGAAACCAACTGCTCGAAGTTGGTGATGCCTTGCGTCGCGTCGGCATGTTCGACCGCGGCCGCGGCCAGGGTGCGCTTGAAGCCGTAGACGTCGGCGATGCCTTTGAGGATGTCGTTCTTCGCCGAGAGCACCGGCACGATCTGCGTGTTCGCCAGCCGCGCCAGGTTCTCGAACAGCTCGTGATCGAAGGGGTTGGCCACCGCGACCACGAGGGGAACGCCGGGGCCAGAGCCACCATCGAGCGCGAGGATGCAGTGCTTCTGCGCGTAGGGCTTGCTCACCATCTTCGCGGCGAGGTTCATGTCGAGCTTGAGCGGGTCTATCTTCCGATACGTCACACCCGCCGCCTTCGCGGCCACCTCGCACACCCGATCTTGATCGAGCACTTCACCCGCCCGCGTGCCGACCGGGATCTGAAAGGCCGAGACGATCTCGATGGGCGAGACCACGTACCGCTCGGCGCCCATGGTCTTGAGCACCCGCGCGATGGCCTGCGCCTGCCTGGCCGCGATGTCAGAGGCCTGCGTCTTGCTCAACGACCCCGCTGCGACCAGTGCTTCCAACAACCAGGCCAGCGTGAAGTCTTGCGCGCGGCGGCGCTCCTGCCCCACTGCAGACGGCACGATCAACGCACCCAGGTTCGGCGGCGCGACACGAGCGTGAGCAGGCCCAACAACACGAACCCGAAGGAGGGATCGACCGCAGCACAACCGCAGCCGCCCGAGCCTCCATTGCCGGTGCCCGCATCTTTGGGCGTGATCACGATGGGCCGCCCCGCGTCAGGGCGGCACTGCAGCGCCGAGCACCCACCGTCGCCTTCGAGCGGCGAGTAGCACTCGCCCATGTTGCAGTACTGGCCCACGGGGCAGTTCGCGTCGGTGTTGCAACCGGGCAGGCAACTCTTGCCCACCTGCGTATCGGCGCACCGCAGCGCAGGGCCACAGGTGCCGGGGCCGGTGCAGTCCTTCAGGCAGAACAATTCGCCGCGCGCGGAAGGGGTGCAGGTGCTGCCAGTGGGGCAGATGCCGCAGCCGCGTGAACACTGCTGCACGCACTGCTTCTGGTTGCTCTGCAGGTCTGTAACCCGGCAGACCTGGCCCGAGCCACACTCGGTGTCCTGCAGACAGGGGTTGCCGAGCTGACCTGCGGGGTTCTGCCGGGCCACGCACAAACCATCGCAGGTGCGGCAGGTGAACCGCGTCGGGTCCACACAATCCTGGTCGGAGAAGCAGCGGGGAATGCACACGCCCGTGGTGCCGATGGCGTCGACCTGCGCGCACGCGTAGTTCACCCGGCAATCGGCCAGACCCACGCGACACGTCTGCAGGCAGCGATCACCGGGGCCCGCCTGCACGCACAGCGAGCCCGCGGGGCATGGCGGCTGACCGGGTTCACACGCCTGCGTGCAGTACCCGTCGATCCACGTGAAGTTGCCGCCTGACGCAGCCTCGGGCGTGCGGCAGTAGCCAAACGAGTTACCGCACTCGGGGTTCATGGTGCAGTTGCGGCCCACCTGCGTGACGATGCTGCCGGGCAACACACACGCACCGGTGAAGCCGGAGAACGCAGTGGAGGCCTGGCAGTTGAGCGGAAGATCGCAGTTCGCGTTCGCCCCCAGCGAGCAGCCGCGGGTGCACAGCTTGATGGTCAGCCCGTTGGTCACCGGCTGCGCCAGACACTTGAGATCGACCTGGGCACAGCCGCCGTCGGCGAAGCAGGGTGAAGCCGATTCGCCCGCCAGCGGGTAGCGCGTGCACAACATCTGCACATCCAGGGGCGACAACACGCGCAAGGTCTGGCCGGGTGAGATGCGCTGCTCCATCACCACCTCATCGAACAGCCCGAAGTGACCCAGGCCCAGGCAGTGACCCTGCTCGTGAAGCGCCACGGTCTCGAAGTCCATCGAGTTGGCCGGCGTCACCGGGTCGAGCGACCACGAGAAGCCCGGCGCGTTGAAGTAGGTGTCGCAGGTCTGCAAGATGCCCGCGTACGCGCGCGGCAACGTGATGGCCGCCACCAGCCCAGAGTTGCCGAAGACCTCTCGTGCGTCGGCGTCGGCCACCAGCAACCAGATCGGAGAGACCGAGAAGTTGTCGTAGCTCTGATTGGGGTTGGGCACGGTGCCCACAGATGGCCCCAGCGACTGCACCTTGGGGTACGCACACTGCACCGCGTTCCAGGTGTTCCAGGCGCGCTCCGAGGCGTTCTGCATCAGGGTGTACTGCAGCCCCGCAGGGCTCTGGCTGCGCGAGTCGACGTACACCGAGAACTTCTGCTGCGCGGTGCTGAGCATCTTGTAGTCGAGGTAGTCCTGCGCCGACGCGACGCCCGAGACGAAGAGCAGGGCCAGAGGTCCGAAGCGCTTCATCGCTTCACCGGGCCTGGCGAGAGCTCTGCGCTGAGCGCGGCGAGGCTGCGTTTGCCCCACTTGCCGGTGAACAGATCCTGCACGAAGACCTCTTCGCCTGCGACGTCGAGCTTGCCCGCGGCCATGGCCACCAGGTGGCATCGGTCGACCGCCACGCGGCAGCGCAGGAACAACACCGCCGTCTCGCCCACGTTGAACTTCGCGTCACCTGGCACCTGCATCGACTCGAGCCCCCGTTTGCCGCCGAGTTGAACGACGGTCAGCTGAGAAGGGCCGCTCCCGCGCAGGTCTTGCCCCACCACCACCGTGGTGACCGTCTTCAAGGGAATTGCGGCGCCGGGGGTTTCTTCGAGCTTCTGCGAGACGACCTGCACCAGCACCACACGATCCGACTGCTCGGCGCGTTGGAGCAACGTGTGAGGAACCAGGGTCGTCGCCAGCGCGAGGGTGGGCAGGGCCAGCAGGCCTGCCATGACGGGAAGTGAACGCATGAAGCCGTACAGCCTACTCCGAGAGCGCCTTGAGCGCGGCATCCACCACAGCGTCGGCGGCCGCAGCCGAGGCGGTCGCGTACACCTCCACACCCAACGACTCGAGGGCAGCGGCGGCGGCGGCCGTGGTGGCCACCACACGAAGCCCTTGCGTCAGCACCGAGCGGCACCCCG
>JAYTAT010000351.1:0-4432 GCA_043737315.1 Archangium sp. | reverse complement strand
ACCACCAGCTGCTCCAGCTCGGCGCCGCTGAACTGCGCGGTGAGCTTCGCCAGCTCGGCCACCGGAAAGTGCGCCGGGTCACGCTTGCGCCGCTTGAGCTGAATGTTGATGATCTCCAACCGCTCCTGCTCGGAAGGAAGATCGATGAAGAAGATCTCATCGAAGCGGCCCTTGCGCAGCAGCTCGGGCGGCAGCGACTCGATGCGGTTGGCGGTGGCGACCACGAACACGGGCGCCGTCTTTTCCTGCAGCCAGGTGAGCAGGGTACCGAAGACGCGCGCTGAAACGCCGGTGTCGTTGCTGCCGGTCGAACCCGCGAGGCCTTTCTCCACCTCGTCGACCCAGAGCACCACCGGCGCGAGGCTTTCCACCGCGCGGATTGCCTTGCGCAGGTTCTCTTCTGAGCTTCCCACCAGGCCCGAATAGATCCGCCCCATGTCGAGGCGCACCAGCGGCAACTTCCAGCTGGTGGCGATGGCCTTCGCGGTGAGGCTCGTGCCGCAGCCCTGCACGCCGAGCAGCAGCAGGCCCTTGGGTGAAGGCAACCCGAACTCGCGAGCCGCGTCGGAGAACGCATTGCGCCGCCGTTCGAGCCAGCGCTTCAAGTGCGTGAGCCCACCGACGTCGGTCATCGCCTGATCCGTGCCGTAGTATTCGAGCAGGCCCGACTTGCGGATGACCTGGCTCTTCTCGTCGAGGATCAAACGCAGATCAGACACATCAAGCCGATTGTCGCGCGCAATGGCCTTGGCAAAGGCGTTCTCGGCTTCCGACAAGGTCAGGCCGTGCGCAGCCGAGATCAGCAGGTCGGCTTGGTCAGCGCTGAGGTCAACCGTCGCTTTGCGATTCTTCGTCACCAGCCGCGCGATCTCACGCAGCAGTTGCAAGAGCTCGGCCTTGGTGGGCAGCGGCACGTCGACGACCGAGACGTCTTTCTCCAGCTCTTCTGGCAGCCGCAGCGTGGGCGCGATGACGATCACCGTGGTGAACGAAGACTTGAGCGAGTTCCCCAGCTCACGCAGCGCGCGCACCACGAGTGCGTCGTCGAGGTGCCGGTGGAAATCCAGGAGCAGCACGATCGAAGGCTTGCTGAGCTTCGAGATGTGCATCAACGCCGCGACGGGCTCGGCGGTGTTTTCGATCGGCTCACCTCGATGCGCGCCGGTGAAGGCACGCAAGCCGCGGGTGGCGCTCCATTCGACGAGTTCCTTGCCGTGAGCGCGGGCAATCTCGCCCAGCAACAGCTCGACCCGCTGCTCTTCGAAGGTGACGAGGTACAGGAGCGGGTAGCGCGCGCGGATGAGCGTGTCGATTTCGCGCAGAAAGGGCGGCTGCTCAGACATGCGGGGAAATCTAGCCTGTCTCAGTTACAACGCGCCCATGTCACGACGCCCCTTGCTGTCACTGCTGATTATCGCCAGCTGTGCCACGACCCCAGCGGTGGTCCCCGAGAAACCGAAAGCCGCCCCGGTCAAAGCGCCCGAAGAGACGCACTTCGGTGAGCTCTCCCAGCTGACCTTCGGTGGGGAAAACGCCGAGGCCTACTGGCGCTTCGACGGCACGGGCGTCTCGCTGCAACGCCGGGCGGGTACCGACGCCTGCGATCGCATCTATACGATGCCGATCTTCCAGAACGGCACCCCGATCGCCGAGCCGAAGCCCGAGCTGTTCTCGAGCGGCAAAGGGGCCACCACCTGCGCGCACTTTCTTTCGGGTGATCAGGAAATCCTCTACGCCTCCACCCACCTCGGGGGCGATGCCTGCCCGCCCAGGCCCGACATGAGCCTCGGCTACGTCTGGGCGCTCTATGACTCGTACGAGATCTTCAAGGCGAAGACCGATGCCCCCGCGACGCTGACGAAGCTCACCGACTCGCCCGGCTACGACGCAGAGGCGACCGTGTGTGGCAAAGACGGTTCGATCATCTTCACCTCCGTGCGTGACAACGACATCGAGCTGTATCGCATGGACCGAGACGGGAAGAACGTGAAGCGGCTCACCAACACGCCCGGTTACGACGGCGGCGCGTTCTTCAACCGCGACTGCAGCAAGATCGTCTGGCGCGCGTCACGGCCGAAACCGGGCAAGGAGCTGGAGGACTTCCAGTCGCTGCTCAAGCAGGGCCTGGTTCGCCCCACGAAGCTCGAGTTGTTCGTGGCCAACGCCGACGGCTCAGACGCGCGGCAGGTGACGTATTTGAACGCGGCCTCCTTCGCGCCGTTCTTCTTCCCCCACCGCGACCGCATCATCTTCTCGTCGAACTACGGCGACCCCAAAGGGCGCGACTTCGATCTCTGGGCAGTCAACTCCGATGGCACCGCGCTCGAGCGCATCACGCACACCAGGGGCTTCGACGGCTTCCCGATGTTCTCACCCGACGGGCAATGGCTCATCTTCGCCAGCAACCGCATGACGGCAGAGGGCCAGTCAGACACCAACCTGTTCCTCAGCAGGTGGATCGATCACGAGCCGAAGTCAGAGCCCGCTGCAGCCGAACGAATTCTCAAAGACGTCATCTGGCTGGCCGACCCCGCGCGCGAAGGGCGGGGCGTGGGCACGAAAGGCCTCGACGCCGCCGGCACCTGGCTTGAGAAACGCTACCAGGCGCTGGGCCTCGAGCCCCTCGGGCCTGACGGCAGCTTTCGGGTTCCGTTCGAGGTCACCACCAAGGTGATCAGCGGCGCTGGCACCACGCTCAAAGTCGCGGGCAAGACCGTCGCGTCCACCGACTTCACCACGCTGGGTTGGAGCTCACAGGGCACCGTGAAGGGCGCCGCCGTGCTCGCAGGTCACGCGATTCAAGACGCCGAGCTGGGTCTCGACGACTTCAAGGGCCTCGACGTGAAGGGGAAGATCGTGATCGCGCGCCGCTTCGTTCCCGACACCGAGAAGCTCAGCGCACCTGAAGCACAGCGCCGTGCAGGCGATCTCCGCAAGAAGGCGTTCGTCGCCCGCACGCTCGGGGCCAGAGCGCTCATCGTCGTCGATTCGCCGATCGCGACGCCCTCGAAGGAACCCAAAGAGACCGCACCCGAAGCGGCGCTCCCTTCACTCCGGCCTGAAGGCACCGGTGAGGCCGGGATCCCCGTGCTCGTGGTGAAGCGCGCCGTGTTCGAGGCAGTCTGGAAGAACCTCGAGGCGAAGAAGTCCGTCGACGTGGCGCTCGGCGTCGAGCTGAAGCTCGAGAAGACGCAAGCCTTCAACGTGGTCGGCCGCATTCCCGCGGGCAAGAAGGCGGCGCCCGGGTCGATCGTGATCGGTGCGCACTACGATCACCTCGGCATGGGCGGGCCCAACTCGCTCACGCCCGACCGCAACGAGCCGCACCTCGGCGCTGACGACAACGCCTCGGGCACTGCGACGCTCCTCGAGATCGCCAAGACCCTCTCTGCCGCGCGCAGTGAGCTGACGCGTGACGTGGTGATCGCTGCCTTCAGTGGCGAAGAAGAAGGCGTGCTCGGCTCGGCTGCGTTGGTGAAAGGGAAACCTTCCTGGCTCGAAGGCAGCTCGGCCATGATCAACCTCGACATGGTGGGGCGGCTCCGGGAAAACACGCTCTCTCTGTTGGGCAGTGACTCTGCGCCCGAGTGGGTGGGGCTCATCGGCACCGCATGCGCCGCCGCGCGCGTGAACTGCAACGCGAGCGGTGACGGCTACGGCCCCAGCGATCACATGCCGTTCTACACGGCAGGCCTGCCGGTGCTGCACCTCTTCACGGGCGCACACGGCGACTACCACAAGCCCTCCGACACCCCGGCGAAGCTCAACGCCGCGGGCATGGGCAAGGTGGCCGACGTGGTGGCCGCGCTCGCCCGTTCGAGCAGCAACACGACCCTGACCTACAAGAAGATGCCCGCCCCGGCAGGCGCCGGTGATGCGCGCAGCTTCAACGCCTCGCTCGGCACGGTGCCCAACTACGGCGGGCCGCCCCCGGGCGTGAAGGGCGTCTTGCTCGACGACGTGCGACCCGGTGGCGGGGCCGAGAAGGCGGGCATGCGCCGCGGCGACGTCATCGTGAAGCTGGGTAAGTTCGACGTCGGCTCCGTGGAGGATCTGATGTTCGTCTTGATGCAGGCCAGACCCGGTGAGACGGTCACGGCGGTCGTCCTCCGCGAAGGTCAGCGGCTGGAGCTCTCGACCACCTTTCAGGAAGGACGTCGCCGATGAAGCTCTTGCTCCCCGCTGTGCTGGTCGCCTCAGTGGCTTTCGCGCAGGTCACCCCCAGCCCCGGCAAACCGGCTTCGGCCGGGGCAAACCCGATGGCACCGCTGCGGCCGACACAGACGCCGGTCACCGCGCCTCGGCCGCCGGGTGGGCCCAGCGTCGCCGAGCAGCGCCTGAGCTACGCGCAGCAGGCGTTCGGGCTGGCACACAGCATGTACCGTCAGGGGAACATCAGCGCCGATGCGGCGGCCACCTGGAGCCTGCGCAT
>JAYTAT010000350.1:0-4432 GCA_043737315.1 Archangium sp. | reverse complement strand
CCCAGAGCCTGCTCGAGGCGCTGCGCGACGTGTTCGCTCAGACGAAGTAATCTTCAGGGCACGGGCCAGGTGAGGCCGGTGTCCACCACTTCGCAGTTCTTCGCGCGCGCCGGCCCTGTTTTCACCGCGGGCACTGGGATCAGTCGAATCACCGGGGCGGCTCGACCCGCTTTGGGCGACGTACGTAGAGTGGTCCCGTGATGCGTGCCGGCTTGTTCTCGTTGTTGCTCGTCGCCTGTGTCGACCCCGGCCCGGCTCTGCCGCCCGATGCGGGAAACCACGCGAGCGCTGCCTTGAATGCCTGCGCGGCGGTGCGCGGGCGGGTCACCACCATCGGGGCTGCGACGGCGCGGCTCAATGCGTTGCCCGCGCCGGTGACGCCAGCCTGCTTCGTGGCGAGCCTGTCGCGGCCGATCGAGCTGGTGGCCACCACCAGCATCTTCAGCGCACAACCCGCGGCCAGCCGTCAGAGCCCGCGCATCTTCGTGATGGTGCCGGCGCTGGTGACCTCCGTGGTGCCTGAAGGTGAAGGCGCGCACCTGCTCGAGTTCGCGCAGTGGATGACACCCACCCGCACGTTGAAGGCCGAGGTCGAGCTCCCGCTGCAGGGCCCTTTGAGTGACGACGCGCCGTACACGCAGGTGCACTCGAACCTGGGCGTCACCTCGTGTGGCCTGTGTCACCGGGGTGAAGAGCCGCACCCCACCATCGATGGCGGCTTCGTCTCCGATGCGTTCCGGCCCGATCCGACGTCGCTGGTGCCCGTCTCAGAGCTGCGCGCGCAACACGCCGCGTGTGCCGATGGCGACGAGAGCGAACGCTGCGCGCTCTTTCACGCCTTGTTTGATTTCGGAGAGGTGCGCCAGGGCGCGTTCTCGACCGAGGTCGACTTGTTCATCAAGTGACGCGCCGTCGCTTTCACGCGGGGCCGCCCCCACTGACGCGTGAGGTGCGCTGTCATGGTAGGGGTGCCGCTGATGCAGGTCTTTCTTCACAGCCATCCGCTGGCGTTGTTGTGCGTGCAGGCGGTCCTCGTCATCGGTACCTCTCGGCTGCTCGCCCTCGTGCTGCGCCGATTGGGCCAGCCGCTGGTGATCGCCGAAGTGTTGGCCGGCATCGCGTTGGGTCCTTCGTTGCTGGGCGTGTTTTCGCCCACCACGCTGACGATGTTCTTTCCTCTAAGCTCGATGCCCACGCTGGGTCTGGTCAGTCAGCTCGGCCTGATCTTCTTCATGTTCATCATCGGCCTCGAGCTCGAGCCTGCCTTGTTGCGCGGCCTGGGGAAGAGCGCGTTGGCGATCAGCAACGCCAGCATCGCGTTGCCCTTTGCGCTCGGTGCAGGGGTGGCGCTGTGGCTGGCTCCTACGTTGTCAGCCCCGGGCGTGCCGCTGCTGAGCTTCGTGCTCTTCCTGGGCGTGGCGATGAGCATAACGGCGTTCCCGGTGCTGGCGCGCATCCTCTCTGAGCGCGGGCTCGTTCACACCCCCGTGGGCGCGCTGGCGATCACCTGCGCGGCCATCGATGACGTCACCGCGTGGTGTCTGCTCGCGTTGATCTCCGCGGTGGTTCGCGCCACCGGCCTGGGAGCGGCCGCGCTCACCGTGCTCTTCGCGGCGCTGTATTGCTCGACGATGTGGCTGGTGGCGCGGCCGTTGCTCGCGCGGCTTGCTCGTGAGCGCACCGATCGCCGGGGCGTCAGCCAGCGCCTGGTCGCGTTCACGGTGGTGTTGCTCCTGTTGTCGGCGCTCGCCACCGAGGTCATCGGCATTCACGCGCTGTTCGGCGCCTTCTTCTTCGGGGTGATCGTGCCGCGCGAAGGGGGCCTCGCTCACGGGCTGCGCGAGCGCCTGGAGGACCTGGTGGTGGTGCTGCTGCTGCCGCTCTTCTTTGCGTACAGCGGCCTGCGCACGCAGATAGGGCTGCTCGACACCCCGGCTGCGTGGGGGTTCTGCGCGTTGCTCACCGCCGTCGCGGTGGTGGGCAAGTTCGGCGGTGCGATGGGCGCTGCGCGGCTGACCGGTCAGTCGTGGCGAGACTCCATCTCCATCGGGGTGCTGATGAACACCCGCGGCCTGATGGAACTGGTGGTGCTCAACATCGGCCTCGACCTCGGCGTCATCAGCCCGAAGGTCTTCACCATGATGGTGTTGATGGCCCTGGTGACCACGGTGATGACCTCACCGCTGGTGGCCTGGCTGCAGCGGCGTGAAGCGGTTGCTGCGGCCGCTCATGCCGGGGCCTGATCTTTCACCGCGGCGAGCGCATGCGGCCGCTTCATAATGGCTGCGTGCACGAGCTGATTCGGCAGGTCACGAAGGAAGGCGTCGTCAGCCTGCTGCCCGAGCTGGTGCTGCGCCTCGCGCCCGAGCCCATCGCCCCCTGGGAAGCGACGGAGCGGCACGCAGGTTCGATTCAAGGCCCGCCGTTCTGGGCGCATGCGTGGCCAGGGGGGCTCGCCTTGGCGCGGCTGGTGCTCGATGGCCCCGCGCTGGTGAAGGGCAAGCGTGTGCTCGACTTCGCCTCGGGCTGTGGCGTGTCGGCGATCGCCGCGATGAAGGCGGGCGCGTCAGAGGTCTTCGCCACCGAGATCGATGCGTTTGCGATCGCCGCGATCGAGGAGAACGCAGCGCTCAATCAGGTCGCGGTGCAGGTGCGATCTGATGACGTGGTGGGCCGCGATGAGGGCTGGCACACGGTGCTCGTGGGCGACGTGTTCTACCAGGCCGAGCTGTCGCGGCAGGTGATGGCCTGGCTGCAGAAGCTGCACGCGCGCGGGGCGGAAGTTCGCATCGGTGACCCGGGGAGATCGTTCCTCCCGATGGAATTGCTCGAGTGTGTCGCGACGTATGCGGTCATTCCGGTGCCCGCGTGGGACAGCGTGGTCGATCGACCGGCGCGCGTCTGGCGCCTTCGCTGAGCACCCGTCGGAAACAGGGCCCACCTCGGCGCCCGAGCCCCGGCCTGCTTCGTCATCCGCGCATCGTCACGCGCTGAACCCACGCCACCGCGCCCAGCGTCACCACCGCGCCCAACACCATCTGCAAGGTCAGCGGCTCATCGAGCACCACCACGCCCAACATCACCGCCACCACGGGGTTGACGACCCCAAAACTCCCCGCCCGCGCGGGCGGCCACTCGCGCAACACCACCGCGAACGCCGCGAAGCCGGCCACCGAAGCGAACACCGTCAACACGGCAATCGCACCCAGCGACTGAGGCGTCAGCGCAGAGTGCAGCACGCCCAGGCGCAGGGACAACAAGCCCGCCAAGGCCGCCCCGCCCGCCATCTGCACGGCGAGCTGACTGAAGAGCCCATTGACCCCGAGCGCCTGCGTTCGCCGCTGGATCACGCTGGCCCCGGCGAACAGAAACGTCGCCAACAGCAACGCCGCGATGCCGATCGCCTCTCCGCGCACCTGACCATCCGAGGGCCACAACAACAGCACCACGCCGCCCACGCCGAACGCGACGCCCCACCACGCGCGTCTGGGCGTTCGCGGCACGTCAGCGCCAAACGCACCCAGGCTTCCCAACGCTGCGAGCCAGACCGAACCCAGCGAGTGCATCACGCCCGTGACGCCCGACGACACGCTGCCCTGCGCGAAGGCGGTCAGCGCGTTGCTTCCGGTCATCATCATCATTCCGACGATCGCGAATCGAAGCGCCACCACGCCGCGGGGGAAACGTTCGTGCCGGGCCACGGCGATCAACGCGCAGATCACCGAGGCCAGGCCGAAGCGCGTCATCACCAGCCCGACCGGAGTGAAGCTCTCCACCGCCAGATGGATAAAGAGGTACGACGAGCCCCACGCGGCGATCACAGTGAAGAAGGCGAACCAGGTGCGGGACTGCGGCTGCATGAGAGCGACCCTTACCCGACCGGTGGGAATTACACCTTCGAGTGCTCTGGTAAGGTCGCCGCAGATGTCTCTTTGCCAGGCCTGCGGACTTTGTTGTGACGGCAGCCTCTTTGGCCGCGTGCCGCTGGGGCCGGCCGAGCAGGTACCCGCGCTGAAGCTCGCCGTCGTGACCAACGAGCGGGGCGGGCGCCACGTGCCCCAACGCTGCGCCGCCCTCGAGGGCACCGTCTGCCAGGTCTACGAAGAGCGACCGCTCGCCTGCCGCCGCTACGAGTGCCTGCTCTTCGGCGCCTTGCGTGAAGGCGAAGTCTCGCTGCCCGAAGCGCTCACCGTCGTTCACCGCGCGCAGGCGATGGTGGTCGAGGCGAGGGTGAACGCAGCGCGCATCTCCGAGCGCGATGAGTACCTCACCTTTCATTTCGGGCGTCGGCCGTGAGGTGGCTCCCGCTGGCCCTGCTGCTTGGTTGTGAAACGAACGAGGTCCGCGGGTGGAGTGCGCGCCGCGACGAGCTCGAGCGCCGGCAAGCCGAGTTGTCCCAGCTCGAGGCCCGGGTGCCCAGGCCGCGCCTCGC
>JAYTAT010000349.1:0-1693 GCA_043737315.1 Archangium sp. | reverse complement strand
GCTTCTGCGCAGGGTGCACCCGGGCGAACACCGAAATTCCCTCGATGCGCAAGGCCAGCTCGGCGTCTGACATCTGCTCGAGTTCTCTTCCGTCGACGGCGAGGTCTCCTTCGCGCGCGATTCCCAGGGTCCGGGCGATGGCCTGACCTGTGACCTTGTGGTCTCCGGTCACCATCACCGGCCTGATTCCCGCGGCCACGCAGCTGCGCACCGCTTCTGCGACCTCGATTCTGGGCGGGTCGATCTGGCCGATGAAGCCCAGCAGCGTCGCCTTTCCACCCAGCGGTGCGAAGGCGCCCCCTTCTGCCAGCTCGACCCCCTCGACGATCGCCACGGCCAACACCCTCAGGGCCTGGGCTGCCATGGCGTCGGTGGCGTCGACCAACGAGCGCCGCGCCGGCTCATCGAGAGGTACTTCACCCCCCTGGCGCCGGAACGCGCGGCACAACGAGAGCACCTCTTCCGGAGCGCCTTTGATCACGACCCGGGCGCCCGCGCCGAGCCCGTACTGCGTGGCCATCATCTTCGCCGCCGCGGTGAAGGGGATCTCGGCACGACGGGGGTGCGCTGTCTTGAGCTGCGTGGGCGCAATGCCCCCCTTGATCGCCAGCGTGAGCAACGCGACCTCGGTGGGATCACCCAGCGCCTTCCAGCGCGGCTCGCTGGGCTCAGGGCCCTGCAGCTGAGCGTCGTTGCACAAGACGACCGACTCGAGCAGCTCTCGCAGCGGCCCCACCTGCAGGGGGTCGATCGCTTGACCGTTCTCCTGGAGCTCGCCTTGCGGCGCGTAGCCTGACCCCGTCACCGAGAACACCCGGCCGTCAGCGAGGTGAATGGTCGTCACCATCATCTCGTTGCGAGTGAGGGTGCCCGTCTTGTCGCTGCAGATGATCGTGGTCGAACCCAGCGTCTCGACCGCGGCGAGCCTCCTGACGACCGCCCGGCGACGCGCCATCCTTTGAACGCCGACGGACAAGCCGATCGTCAGGGCCACCGGCAGCCCTTCGGGAATCATTCCCACCACCTGGCTGATCGCGATCATCACCAGGGGCCCGAACGAGATGCCGCGCACGTAACCAATCGTGGTCACCGCGACGAACAGGCCCGCGGCGGCGATCATGATGTACCGGCCAAACTGAGCGATGCGCAGCTCGAGGGGGGTCCTGGCTTCGTCGGCCTTCGAAGCGAGGGTGGCGATGCTGCCCAGCTCGGTCGACAGCCCCGTGGCCACGACCACCGCGCGGGCCCGCCCGGCGGTCACGTGGGTTCCCGCGTAGATCATGTTTCGCCGGTCGGCGAGCAGCGTATCGGTCGTCACCGCGGGCAGCTGTTTGGAAATTGGAACCGACTCGCCGGTCAAAGAGGCCTCTGCCACCTGAAGCATCACTTCCTGGAGCAGGCGGGCGTCGGCAGGCACCGCGTCCCCCGCCTCGAGCAGCACAATCTCGCCAGGCACGAGCTCGCGGGCATCGACGATGAGCTCGCCTCCGCCGCGTACGATGCGCGCTTTGGTGGTCGCCAATTTGCGCAACGCCGCCAGCGAGCGCTCGGCTCTCCCTTCCTGGAAGGCCCCGACGATCGAGTTGAGCAAGACGACCACGAAGATGACTGCTGCATCGTTGACGTGGCCCATCGCCAGCGCGACGCCCGCAGACCCCAGGAGCAGATAAATGAGCGGGCTCTTGAACTGACC
>JAYTAT010000348.1:0-4437 GCA_043737315.1 Archangium sp. | reverse complement strand
CCTTCGCGCGTTCGCTGTGCGTGTCGTCGTAAGCGCGGGTGACACACGGGCCGCGCACGATGATCTCGCCGATTTCACCCGTCGCAAGCTCACGCGCTTCACCCAGCGTCGCGATGGCCTCGTCGGCGATGGCGATGATCTTCACCGCCACATCTGGCGCGAGCGCACCCACGCACGTGCCCTTGCCCGCCCGGGTCAACGCCGCCGTCTCGGCCAGCACCGCGCGCCCGTTCATGAACGCCACCGGCAACGCCTCGGTCGCTCCATAGGGCGTGAACACGTCGCCCTCAGGCAACTGCGCCAACAACCGTTCATGCAGCTGCGGCCGCACCGGAGCACCCGCGGTCAGAATGCGCTTCACGCCCTTGAGCTCGAGCTTGTTCGCCGCGAGGTGACGCGAGAACGGTTCCCACAAGGCGGGTGACGCGAAGGCGCTGGTCGCCCCCTGCATCGCTGCGAAGATCTTCTCGGGGTTCGCCTTCGCGGGAAACCGGAAGTCCATGTCGGGGAAGACCGCGGTCATTCCCATCGCCACCGAGAACAAGCCGAAGGGGAGAAAACACGCGACGTCCACCTCACCGGGCTGAATGTGGAACATGTCGCGAATCGCGGTGGCTTGCCCGGCGAGCATGCCGTGCGTGTAGAGCACGCCCTTGGGCGCGCCCGTGCTCCCCGAGGTGTAGAGCACCGCTGCGACCTCATCGGCTGCGGGCGCGTGCACTTCGATACCACTGGCTGACTTCTTGAGCGCCTTAAGTGACCTCGCGCCGGGGAAGAAGGGGCCGCCCACCAGCACCTGAATTCGCACCGACTTGAAGGCGCTGCGGAACACCATGCGCAGGACGTGCGCTTTGGAAATTCCGATGAGCCCCACCGGCCGCTGTTCACGAACGCAGGAAAGGACGTTCTTTGCCCCCATGCCGGGATCGATCAACACCGGCACCACACCCGCCTGGAAACACGCGTTGACCAACACCACGAACTCGATGCCGGTGGCGACGAAGAGCGCCGCGCGATCTCCGGGCTTGAACCCCGCGAGCCGCAGTGCCGCCGAAGTCTGATCGAGTTCCTGCTTGAACTGCTCGAAGGTGAGGCTGCGGCCTGACTTCTTGTCGACCAGCGCGAGGACGCCGGGCTGCGTGGTGGCAAAGGCGCGCGGCAACGAACAGACGTTCATCAAGCCCTCAGAAAGTTCTCGACCAGCGGCAGAACACGCTCGGGCGCATCTTCCATCACGTAGTGGCCCACGTCGGCCCACGCGTGCACGTCGGCTTTGGGAAAGAGCCGCTGCCACGTCGCGCGGAACTTCGGCGTGAAGCAGAAGTCAGCGTCGCCCCACAACACCAGCATCGGCTTCTCGGCCAACACCGGGAGCTTCTCTTCGACCTGCTTGAGCCGATCCCACGACGGGTGGCTCGCTTTCATCGGAATGTCTTCCACGAAGCGCAGCGTGGCGAGGCGGTCGTGCGCGTTGCCGTAGGGCGCCAGCAACCCCGCGCGAGCAGCAGGCGACAGCTTCTTTTTCACCGCGCGTATGGTGGCCACCACCGCGAAGCCGTTGAAGCCGAGCACGGCCCACTTGCCGAACACCGGAATGCGGCAGCTGGCGATGGAAAGCGGAATGTCCTGGCTGCGAAACGCCGCGGTGTTGGTGATGACCAGTTTATGCACGTCGAGGGGCCGCTCGGTCGCCACGCCCATGCCGATCGCGCCGCCCCAGTCGTGCACCACCATCGAGAACTTCTTCACCTCGAGATGGCATAGCAACCGCTGCACGTTGTCGACGTGATCAGCCAGGCGATACGTCCAGCCCTGCGGGCGATCCGAAAGTCCGCAGCCCAGATGATCAGGCACGATGCAGCGAAACTGCCCGCGCAGCGCGACCACCAGCTTGCGCCAGTAGAAGCTCCACGTCGGGTTGCCGTGCAGCATCACCACCACCGGTGCGTCGCGCGGACCTTCGTCGAGGTAGTGCATCCACAACGGGTTGCCGCTGGTACCCACGTCGAGCCACTGCGAGGTGAACGGATATTCGTCAGCCCACGAGGCCGACTTCGGCTGCACCGGTGCGCGCGGACCACTGGGCCGATGCGCAGGTTCGGCGGTCACCACACGACCTCCATCATCGCGCACGAGAGGCCCGAGCCGATGCCCATCAACGCGCAGCGGTCGCCCTCCTTCACGCGGCCGGCTTCCACGGCGAGGCCCAGGGTCATGGGCACTGCCGCCGGGCCGATGTTGCCGTGCTCGGGGTAGGTGAGGAACGCTTTGTCTAGATCGAGCGCGAGGCGCTGGCACAGGGTCGCCACGTGAATCGCTCCGACCTGGTGACAGATGAGGTGCGTGAGGTTGTCGGGCGTCCACCCGAAGCGATCTTTGGCGCGCGTGAAGGTGCGGTGCGCGAGCTCGACGCCGCTGTTGAGCAGGCGAGGCGCGTCGGTCTTCATCCACTCAGAAGTACCCAGGCAGACCGTCGACGACGCGCTGTCACCGAGCGTCACGCTGCCGCGCACCGCGTGGGTGGTGGTCGCGAGATCTTTGTGCACCAGCAGCATCGCCACCGCGCCCGAGCCGAGCGTCAGGGTGGGCAGTGCCTCGCGGTAATCCTGCATGGTGCTGGTGGGCTGGTTCAGGCGCTGCACCGTGCGCTGCACCACGTGGCGGCTGCTCTCGGCGACGACCACCAGGGCGACGTCGACGCGGCGTTGCTCGATCCACATCGCGGCGAGGTCCATGCCGTTCATGAAACCCAGGCACGCGTTGCCGATGTCGAACGCTTCGCACTCGGTGGACAGGTTGAGCTGGCCGCGCACCAGCGCTGCGACGGAAGGCTCGATGTAGTCCTTGCAGACCGAGGTCGAGATGACGAGGCCCGTGCGCGCGAGCAGGTCAGCGTTGCCTGCCTGCGCATAGGCCTTGCGCGCGGCGGTGGTCGCGGCGTCGGCGATGGTGGTGCCTTCAGCCCAGAAGCGGCGCGCCGTGATGCCCACCAGTGACTCGAAGCACCCTGCCGGAATGCCGAGCCGCTGGTACGTCGGCGACAGCTCGTCTTCGATCACCTTCGACGTCACGCGGTGCGGCGGCACCTCGAGGGCGAGGCTCTCGATGAACACGTTACGGTAGGGCAAAGGTGAGGGCACTGAGGGCCTATCCGTGTCGCAGGCGGCCCCCAAGGTCAACCGATAGTAAGCGCTTTTTCCCGGGAGAACTTGAGCCCTGCTTCTGGCCCTCACCTCCACGTTCGCGTTGCCCGATGAGTCGAACTGCTCGGTCATGCTTACCGACAGTGGTGAGCAACCGCGTTTCCGCAAGGCCAGTCCGAGGAAGACGGTGCGGGTGCGGGTGCTAAGCCCCCCCGCCATGGACGAAGCCGTAGTCGGTTTTGGATTTTGCAGCACCGTCGTCCTGACGGTCGGCGCCTTCATCGTCGCGTGGCTTGCGCGCGGTCGTGCCGACGAGGCCATGAAGAAGGCCGAGATGGCGATGCTCCGCCTCGAGGTTCTGCAGCGGCAGCTCAACGCCCAGCGCGCGGTCTCTGGGTCGATCGATTCGTTCGAGACGGTACGCCCACCCGAAGCGTCCCCACTCGCTCGAGCGCCGCCGCCAACCCAGCTCGTCGAAGCCCCCGTCAGCACCCCGACCCCAGCTCCTGTTCAGCCTGTCGTGCCTCCGCCGCCGCCCTTGCCTCCCGCATCCCCGATCGAATGGGAGAAGTGGCTCGGCGTCCGCGGCGCCGCCGTGCTCGGAGGAATCGTCTTCGCCATGGCCGGGGTGTACCTCTTCAAATACTCCATCGCCCAGGGGTGGGTCTCTCCGACCATTCGGGTGATCGGCGCGGTGCTGGCGGGCCTCGGCGCGTTGGTGGGCTCGCAAAAGCTCCGCGAACGTTACGACATCACCGGCCAGGCCCTCGGGGGCGGCGGCATCGTGGTGCTCTACGCCTCCATCTGGGCGAGCAAGGCGCTCTACAGCCTCATTCCGCTCCCGCTCGCCTTCGTGCTGATGGTGTTGATCACCGCGGTGGCCGGGCTGTTGGCGGTCAAGCAGAACAACCGCCTCGCGGCGTACCTGGGCATGGCCGGCGGCTTTGCCACGCCGCTCCTCTTGTCCACCGGTCAGAACGCTCCGGGGGCGCTGTTCTCGTACGTGTTCTTTCTCGACGTGGCGCTTCTGCTCGTCGTCTATCTGAAGCGTTGGAGGAGCCTCGCGGCGCTGGCGCTGGGTGGCACGCTGTTGCTCGAGTTCGGCTGGGTCTTCAGCAAGATGGAGCCCCACCAGTGGTGGATCGCCTTCGTGGTGATGGTCGTCTTTGCGGTGCTCTTCGCCCTCTTCTCACAGCGCTTCAACGACGAGACCGGCCCCTCGCCCGCCTCGCGCACCCTCCAGGGCTTCGCGCTGCTGGCCCCCACCGGCGTGCTCCTCTACTTCGCCAGCAGC
>JAYTAT010000347.1:0-10835 GCA_043737315.1 Archangium sp. | reverse complement strand
GCCGTTTTTGCGTATGGCGCCGCACGGAGGTCACACCATGGGCATCTTGAGCTGGATCATTCTGGGCGGTTTCGCGGGCTGGGTGGCGAGCATGTTCGCGGGCAACAACTCGCGACAAGGCCTCATCGGCAACATCATCGTCGGCATCATCGGCGCGTTCGTCGGCGGCTTCGTCTTCACCTTCTTCGGAAGAGCCTGATTGAAGTCAGCCGCGCAGTGACTTGAGCGACTCGCGGAACAACAACTCGAACGGAGCCTCAGCCCCTGCGCGCTCTTCAGCCAAATGCGCCGCCTGCTCGGCCTGAGCCTCTTTATAGCCGAGGTTCACCAGCGCACTGATGAGGTCGCTGCTGGTGGAAGCAGGCTTCGAGGTCTTGCCCTTCCCCGCCGCCGGCACCCCATCGAGCACGAGGAGCTTCACCTTTTCCTTGAGCTCCAGCACCAGGCGCTCGGCCGTCTTCTTCCCCACACCGTGGATCTTGGTGAGCCGCGCCACGTCGCCCTTGGCGATGGCGGCCGTCAGCTCTGCCACCTCGAGGCCCGACAGCACGTTGATCGCGAGCCTGGGGCCGACGTGGCTCACCGAGGTCAGCAGCAGAAAGAGCTCCTCTTCAGGCCGGCTCGAGAAGCCGTAGAGATCGAGCGCGTCTTCACGCACCACCGTGCGGATGCGCAACGTCACCGGTTGGCCCACCTCAGGAAGACGCGCGAGCGAAAGAATCGACAACGCGACGCGGTAGCCGACGCCATTGACGTCGATGATCGCCTCGGTGACGTCCTTCTCGAGAACCAGACCTTTGAGGCTCGCGATCACGGGGCTGCCCTCACCACCGCGGGCTTGAGCCGCGAAAGAAACGTGTTTCCAGCTGACGTCTTGCCGCCGCTGACCCGAGGCATGCGCAGCTGGTTGACGTGACACAGCGCCACCGCCAACGCGTCGTAGGCATCTTCGCGCTCGAGAGGTTCGGTGAGCTGAAGCAATCGCACCACCATGCGCGCCACGGCGCCCTTCGAATCATTGCCGCCTGCGCCCACTGCCTTCTTCACGCGCGCTGGGGCGTACTCATAAACCTCGAGCCCGCGCTGCGCGGCAAGGAGCAACGCCACCCCACGCGCATGCCCGAGGATCAACGCGCTGCGAGCGTTCTTGTGGGTGAAGACGCCTTCCACCGCGACCGCGTCGGGCTTGAAGACGTTCACCACTTCCTGAAGGTCACTGAAGATCGTGCCGAGGCGCTGATGAAGCGGCGCCTTCAAGTCGGCTCTCACCACGCCGCTGCCGACGTGAATCGCCTTATTGGAGCGCCACGCCACGAGCCCGTAGCCCAGGAAACGACTGCCGGGATCGATACCGAGAACGAGCATGAGGTGAACAGATGTGTACCCCTGGCTGAGGTCGGACTCCAGATGTGCCTGTGCGGGGGTCGCAGGCTCAGCCGAACTCCCTTTCCCAGAGTGAATGGGGGATCAACGCTTGAGCAGCGCCCGGGCCTCGTCGACGTGCGCGCCCCTGGGCTCGAGCTCCAGGTACTTCTCGAGCGCCGCTCGGCCCTGATCTTTCTCGTTGGCATCGAAGTGCAGCGACGCCAGGAGGATCTGCACCCGGCCGTTCTTCGGGTCGAGCTCCAGCACTTTCTCGACCGCCGCCTTCGCCCCGGCCGAGTCGATGGCGTCGTACCTGGCCATCGCCATCAGGTTCCACGCCGGCACGGACTTCGGATCGTCGGTGACGACCTGCTCCAACACGCTGACGGCCTTTTTGTACTGACCGGCGTTGTAGAGCCTGGTGGCCTCGGCGAGGTTCTCAGACACGTCGATGGCGGCCACGGGCTCTTCGAGCACCGGCTCGGGCGCGACCACCACGGGTTCGGGCACCACCTCGGCAGCCACCACCACCGGAGCGACCGGCGCGGCCTCGACCACCACGGGTCCCATGCGCTGACCTTCGATGAGCAACGCCAGACCGATGATCGCCATGCCACCGACCACGAAGGGCCAGACCTTGCGCTCACGCTTCGGCTCCGGCGTCAGCTCGTCCACTTCCACCCGCTGCGGCGCGGGCTGCTCGAAGAACGAAGCTTCGGCGGCGACCTCGACAGTCGAAGCAGAGTTCAGCATCGGAGCAGGCGCGGGAACTTCGACCGCCGGGGTCATCCACGGCGTCTCGATGCGAGCCTGCCGGCCGCGCGCTTCAGTCTTGTGCGCCTCGAGTTCGGCTTCGAGCTCCGCTTCGGCGTTGGCCGCGAGCATCGAATTCAAATCTTCCTCGATCTCCTCGATGGGCCGCGCGTCAGTCGCCGCCAGGAGCGCCGCTTCCAGCGCCGTGTCAGCGCCCACCACGTGCTGCGTGTCAGCGAACTCCTGCGCTGCGGCTGCTTCAGGTGAGACCTGCCTGGCTTCGACCCGCATCGGCGTTTGAAACGCGTCCAACTGGCGCGCGAGCTCGGGAGCGAGGCCGGCAGCAAGATCTGCAGGAATGGGAGCGGTGGTCCACCCACCGTTCGGATCCGCGAGGTCCAGCTCAGAGCCGAGGGCTGAGGGTGAGAACCAATCTTGCGCCTCGGCCGCCGGGTCTTCCTCGCTTCGAATCTCGGCGGTGCCGGCGAAGATCTGCTGCATCAGCTCTTCGGCTTCGGCCGCGCGGGGCTCGAAGAGGCGGGGCATCGGGCGGGGCTCGAGGAGCTCGGTCTTCGTGTCGCGCGCGTGGCCCAGCACGCCCATGAGATAGAGCCGGGTGGCCACTTCGAGGGTCAACGTCTCGTTCAGTGAGCTGTCGACGAGCACCTGCTCCATCGAGCGGAAACCGTCGAACAGCTGCACGATGCGGTTCACCTCATCGGGCATCGCCTTGAGGCCGCTGGCGAGGCGCGCGAAGTCGACGGTGAGGCGGGCCTCGAGCGGCAGGCTGCGTTGCATCACGCGCGACCACTTCTGAAGGCGAGGCATCACGAGGTCGACCAGCTCACGCAGCCCACACTGCAGCTCGGCGAAACCATCGATGGGTTCGGTGACCAGCTCGTAACGACCCGAGGTCAACGCGAGCGCACGCACCAGCGCGTCGACCGTACCGCCGCGCGCATCGAAGCGGGCGTCGATGACTTTTCCCGAACGGAAGCGCACTTCGGCGCGACCATCGACGAGCAACAAGCGGCCCGAACGGGGGCATGAGAGCAACGCGCGGAGCAGCTGCGCGGGGGGCAACTGCTTCGAGTCGAACATCAACCGGCCGCCAGCGCGTTTGGCCAACTCGACCCGAACCAGCGCGGCCACGTCACGCGCGAAGGCCGGCTTCTGAATGAAATCGTCGACACCCACCACGTCGGCGAGCGCCTCGACGTTTTGATCTTCAGCGCGCGCGAGCAGCAGCACGGGGATGCTCGAGAGCCGATCGTCGCCACGCACTTCGGCAACGAACGAGAAGCCATCTTCACCGTTGAGATCCGACTCCAGGATGATCACGTCGGGTGGGCGACCCTGCAGCAACGCGAGACCGAGCTTCGCGGTCGCGGCGCTCCAGACCTCGAACCCATCACGGCCCATCGCCACCTCGAGCACCGAGCGCGTCGACTCGTCGGGATCGATCACCAGCACCAACGGCTTGCGGCCGGCAGTCAGTGGATTCGATGCGTCGGAGGTGTCCGTGTTGTGCGCAACAGTATGAGCCATGCGCACTGCATACCCTGCGAAGCCACATCGCCACAAACGGACAACTAACTGAAATCAGGGCAGTTCGATGGCATCAGCTGGAGATCTTCAGGGGAGAGCTCCTCGAAGTGCAGCACCCAGCCGCGCTGCCCGTGATTCGATGCCGCGGCCCAGCGTGGAGCAGCCTTTGGAGACCACGAACCAATCGACGTCGCGGTGCCGCCACCCCTGAACCGTCGCTGCGCTCTTCCGCCTCGAAGTGGGCACACGACAAGGCTGGAGCCACCATCGGGGTCGGTCAAAAAAACGACCGCTCCTGGCAGCGGTGGAAAACTTCGGACAGCCGACCCCTACAGGTACGTTGCGCCTTCGATGATCACCACTGTCCTGCTGACGCTGATCGCGGGCGCAGAGCCGGCCCTCTCTGCTGAGAACCTGAACACCCGGGTGACGGGTGGCGTGCTGGCGCCCGCTTCGTTGCCCGCGGGGACCAACGCCCTCTACGGCTTCGTGGGCGCGCCGGAGGTCGGCGTGGGCTACCGCCAGGGCTTCGGGTTCATCGAGCTCGAAGCGCGCGGCGTGTTCAACATCTTCAAGGTCTCGATTCTCGCCGAGGTGGGGCTGAAGTTCGCCGTGTTCCAGGCCGACCGGTTCCGCCTCGCGCCGACGGTGGCCCTGGGCCTCGAGCTCAACAGCGGTGCGCGCTACTTTGACAGGTTCAACTTCGGGTTCCTCGGCCTGCGCCCCCGCATCGGAGCGAACGCTTCCTATGCGTTCACTCAGACCATCTCAGGAGTGGCACAGCTCGAGCTGCCGGTTTCGATTGCCATGACCGTGCAGGGTTTTCAGGTCACCCCACTGCTGGGCGCAGGCGCTGAGTTCCACCTCGGAGGGAGCTTCTCGCTGCTGCTCACAGGTCACATCGGCTTCGACGCGACCCGTGAGCCGCTGGGCGTCACGCAGTTCCGGCCGGCGTGGGCTGCCCGGCTCGGCATCGGCTACCGGCTCTTTTAGAAGATTCCGCGCAGGAACGAGACCTGAACGCCCATCGATGTGCCGGCAGCGCTCGGAGCAAGAATGGGAGCAGCGGTGGGCGGAGCGAAGGCGACGCCGATGCCCTTGTGCGGGTCGCCAAAGACGCCGAAGTTCTGCAGCTTGGGCTGCTTGAACAGATTGATCGAAGCCATTTGCAGCAGCGGAACGATGCCGATGGCGCCGATCATCAGCCAGACGACGCTCCCGCCGCTGGGCACCCCGCCACTCGCCTGCGCCGTGGGGAGCCAACCGGTGACCTTGAAAATGCCCAGCACCGCGGCTTGCCCTGCAAGGCCGACCAGCGCCGGGATCCACATCTCAGATTGGTAGTGCCTGCTGCCGTTGGCGAGGCTGACCTGGGTTTGTGCCACAGCCAGCGGTGAGGCGCCGAAGATCAGACAGAAGATGATCGACGCGATGGGCTCGGTGAGCTGCCCGCTGTTGAAGAGCAGAAAGTAGGGCAGCACCGTCACGCCTGCTGACGTCAGCATGCCGAAGAGTGCTTCGCTGACCATCAGGCCAATCTCCGGGGCGGGCTTTTCCTGCGCTTTGGGCTGACCATACGGAGAATACGGATACGCCGACTTGCCCTGCTGCCCCGGCACGTAACCCGGTGGGGGCAACGTGGAAGGCGGCGGCGGCGTTCCCGGCTGCACCGAGGGATCGGGCGGCGGCATGGGCGGCGGGTTGGCCGGCACCATCGGCGGCGGGGAAAAATCAGGCGTGGGCGTCGTGGTTTGAGCAAGCGCGATTGCAGGCGCCAGCACCAACACGATCATCAAGTTCTTCAGCGACATTTCCAACTCTCCGCTTCGTTCTTCCGGCCGGCCCTCAAACAACAGCAATGCAATCGATCTCGACCTTCGCACCCCGGGGCAACGCGGACACCTGAACGGTGGCACGAGCCGGCGGGTTGGACGGGAAGTAGCGCCCGTATACCTCGTTGACCTTGCTGAAATCAGCGAGGTCGGTGAGGAAGATGCCGCACCGTACGACGTTCGCGAAAGTGCACCCCGCTTCGGCGAGCACCGCCTCGAGGTTCTTCATCACCCGTTCGGTCTGTGCGCTCACGTCGCCTGCGACGATCTCACCCGTGGCAGGGTCGAGCGGAATCTGACCCGAGAGGAAAACAGTCTTGCCGCCGGTCGCCACGATCGCCTGCGAGTACGGGCCGATCGCCTTGGGAGCCTTCTCGGTCTGGATCACGTCGCGCGCCATGCGGCCAAGCTATCAGATGCCCGAAGTCGCCCTGAACGATCAAACTCGTTCGACTGAGAACACACCCGTCAGCTTTTCGATGTTCCGCATCAGATCGGTCAGCTGTTTCAGGTCGGTGATGGTGACCTCGAACGTGTTCACCGCGCGGTCATCGCCGGTCGCACGGCAATTGGCCTGGCTGATGTTCACGCCCTTTTTACTGAAGATCTGAGACATGTCGGCGAGCAAACCCGGCCGATCTGCCGTGAGCACGCGCAGCGTCACCGGCCGGCGGAAGTCACCGCGCACGTCCCACGCCACGTCGACCTTGCGTTCGGGATCGGTCGCCTTGGCCTTGTCGCAGTTACCGGTGTGCACCGTCACGCCCCGCCCGCGCGTGATGAAGCCGACGATCGAATCGCCTGGCACCGGGTTGCAGCATCTTCCAAAGCGCACCAGCACGTCATCGATGCCGCCGATGGTCACGCCGCTCGACGACTTGCGGCCGACCACCTTCTTTGCCAGATCACTGACCGTCTGGAAGAGGCCTGAGCCCGAAGACTCCTGCGGCTGCTTTTCCTTCTCGCGCAGCTCCTCGACCTTCTCCTTCGGAACCAACAAGTCGACCAGCTGGCTGGGCTGAATCTTTCCGTAGCCGACCGCGACGAGCAGGTCGTCTTCAGTGCGGAAGCCGTAGCCCTCTGCGGGCTTCTTGAGATCGCCGCCCTTGATGAGCTTGTTGAGGTTCAAGCCGAAGCGCTTGAACTCACGATCTGTCAGCTCGCGCCCGAGGATGAGGCTCTTGTCGCGCTGCTGCTGCTTGATGAACGCGCGGATCTTCTGCTGCGCGCGGCTCGTCTTGGCAAACGTGATCCAGTCTTTGCTGGGGTGCGCTTGAGGGCTGGTAAGCACCTCGACCTGGTCACCGTTCTTCAGCTTGTAGCGAAGCGGAACGATCTTGCCGTTCACCTTCGCGCCCACGGTCTTCTCGCCGACGCCTGAGTGAATGGCGTACGCGAAGTCGATCGGCGTGGCGCCGCGCGGGAGGCTCTTCACGTCGCCCTTCGGCGTGAACACGAAGACCTCGTCGGTGAAGAGATCGACTTTGACCGTGTCGAGGAACTCCTTGGGATCCTTCAGATCTTGCTGCCACTCGAGCAGCTGGCGCAGCCAGGCGAACTTCTCGTCGTCGCTGTTCATCGCGCTGCGGCCCTCTTTATAGGCCCAGTGCGCAGCGATGCCTTCTTCGGCGACCCGGTGCATCTCCTCGGTGCGGATTTGAATCTCGATGCGCTCGGACAGCGGGCCAATCACCGTGGTGTGCAGTGACTGGTACATGTTCGGCTTGGGGATCGCGATGAAGTCCTTGAAGCGGCCCGGCACCGGCTTCCACATCTGGTGCATCAGGCCCAGCGCGCCGTAACACTGGCCCAACTCGGGGGCGATCACCCGGAAGGCGATGACGTCGGGCACCTGCTCGAAGTCGATGCCCTGCGACCGCATCTTTTTGTAGATGGAATAGAAGTGTTTGAAGCGGCCGCTGACCTTCGCGGGCACGCCTTGCTCCTTGAGCTTGGCCTCGATGATCTGCACGACGTCATCGATGTACTTCTCCCGCTCCTTCTTCTTGCGGGACACCTTGTTCTCGAGCTCGAGGTAATCCTTCGGGCGCGTGTAGCGGAACGAGAGATCTTCGAGTTCGGTCTTCACCCAGCTGATGCCCAGGCGGTTGGCCAGCGGCGCGTAGATGTCGAGCGTCTCTTGCGCGATGCGCGCCTGCTTCTCTTCGCTCATGTGATCGAGCGTGCGCATGTTGTGCGTTCGATCGGCCAGCTTCACCAGGATGACCCGAATGTCCTGGGCCATGGCGACGAGCATCTTGCGGAAGTTCTCGGCCTGCTTCTCTTCCTGAGAGAGCTGCTGGCTCGCGCTGAACTTTCCAAGCTTGGTGACGCCGTCGACGATGAGCGCGACCTCTTCGCCGAAGAGCTCTTTGATCTCCTCGATCGTCGCGAGCGTGTCCTCCACGGTGTCATGGAGAAGCCCGGCCACGATCGAGGCCTCATCAAGACGCAGCTGCGCCAGGATCCCCGCGACCTCAAGCGGATGAATCAGGTAGGGCTCGCCGGACTTGCGAACCTGCCCCTGATGGACCTTCGCGGAATACACGTAGGCCTTCTTGATGATGTCGAGGTCGGGATCGGGGTGATACCCGGCGACGCGCTGCAGGATGTCGTTGAGACGGATCAAACGTGGTGAAGCGTAACACCCGTTTGCTCTGCTGCAATGCGTCACCACCCTTTCGCTCGCCCAGCCCCCCCGCTCGTGCGGTTTCGCAGTGCGGCATCGCCATTGTTGCGGAAAGACTCGGGTTGTTTGACTATGGCCCGCTCATGCCCGCGTTGTTGACCAAGAGCCTTGGGGTCGTCTGCCCATCGTGCGACTTCCTGAACGTCATCGCCGCGGTGCGCTGCATGGCGTGCGGGTCGGCCACCGAAGGCGCTGCGACTGCGCGCACCGAGGTCGCGCCGAAGCCGCAGCCCCCCGAGATCTCGAGCACCGCGGCGAACGACGCGACCACCCCGTCTTCCCCGGTCCCTGCTGCAGCGCCGCCGGGACTCAAACGAACCACGAGCGCCACCACCACGCCAACGCCGCAGCCGCAGCCCACGCGCGGCCCGCCCACCCGGCCCACCTTTCAATCTTCGGCCCCGACGCAGACCGCGCCGCAGGTGGCTGCACCCAGGTTTGGGCTCACCGTGCTCGCGGGGCCCGCGCGTGGTCAACGCTTCCGTCTGGCGGCGACGGGTGCGCAGGTCGGCCGGGCGAAGGGCGCGATCCTTTTTCCCGACGATCCATTCATCTCGCCGCTGCACGCGACCTTGAGCATTCGCGAAGGCAAGCTCTACGTGAAAGACGAGAGTTCGACCTCAGGCGTGTACGTCAGCATCAACAGCACCGAGACGATTCCGGCCAATGGCACCTTCTGCACCGGGCTTCGGTTGTTCCGCTTCGTCGGCGCGGTCGAGCCGGCTGAGCCGTGGAACAAGGTCGAGGTGCTCGTGTACGGCGCGTCGGTGCCCAACGGGCAGATTCACTACGCGGTCGAAGAGGTGATGCTGGGTGACCGCGGCGGGCGTTGTCTGCTCAGCCCCGGGCCCGTGCTGACCGTCGGCCAGGGGCGGTGTGACTTCAGCTATCCGAATGATGAGGGGCTCGCACCCCGGCACTGTGAGATCTCGCCGCTGCCAGATGGCGCGATGATTCGCGATCTCTCGGGCGGGCTGGGGACGTACGTGCGCGTGACCGGCGAGCGGCCGATCAAGGCGGGCGACCGCATGCGAGTGGGTCAGCAGACGCTGCAGGTGGAGGCGTTGACCTGAAGGAGAGCCCTCTCCCAAAGGGAGAGGTTCACCCGATCACTGCTCCAGCATCTGCTCGATGTAGAGGCGCGCCTTCGGGTTCGCAGCGTCTTTGCGGTACCGCGCCCACCACGCGCGCGCTTCGGGGCTCATGCCCTTCTGAAAGTAGAGTTCGCCAATCTTGAGCGCCAACTCTGGCTGCGGGTCGGCCCGCCAGGCGTTCAAGTAGCTGCTGAGCGCCACCTCCATGTTGCCGCGGTGCCAGGCCTCGTCACCCTCGCCTGCCTCACGCGTCGCATCACCCGGCCGGCGATTCTCACGCGGCGGATCGTATTCGTAGGCCTGGCCCGTTCCGGTCAGCGGTGCGTTCGAAGGCGGTACGTACACCTCTTTGGGCTTCTGCATCACGCTCCAGCTGTAAAGAGCGGCGAGCCCGAACGCGAGGGTGACCAGCAGCACGGTGGCCACCTTGAAGATGATGGAGCTGGCGCCCGTACCCGGCGTGGTGTCGCGATCAGGAGAAGTGGTGGCAGAGATGGCCTTCTCGGGCACCGGGCCTGCGATCGGTGACGACGCCTTGACGGTCGTCTCGTTCGAGGCCCACGGAGATGACGGCGGGTTGACCCTCGTCTCCTGCTGATCGACCGGCGTCACCTTGCGCTGCACCGGCGCAAGGCCACCGGCTGACGTGGCGGCGGGGCGGCGGGCGGTGCTCACCGAGGCGCGGCGCTCCTTCTCGATGGCCAGCAGCTCCGCGCGGAACTGCTCGGCGGTCTGCGGGCGATCGTCGGGGTTCTTCGCCAGCGCCTTCATGATCAACCGCTCCATCGCAGGCGTGACCCGGGCATCGGGGCGGCGCTTGGTGGGCGGCGGCGGTACTTCGATGAGGTGTTTGGTGGCGAAGCCGACGGCAGAGTCGGAGTCGAACGGCAACATGCCGCACGTCAGCTGGTAGATGATCACCCCGACCGCGTAGAGATCGCTGCGGTGATCGAGCTGCGCACCCCGTGCCTGCTCGGGTGACATGTACTCGGGCGTGCCGCAGACGAAACCGGCTCTCGTGAGCGCGGGGCCGTCGTCGTCGATGCTGCCGTCGACGATCTTGGCGATGCCGAAGTCGAGCACCTTGACGAAGTCGGCCTCACCACGCCGCTGCTCCACCATGATGTTCTCGGGCTTGAGATCGCGGTGAATGACGCCGGCCGAGTGCGCATCAGCGAGCGCCGAGAGCACCTGGCTCATCAGACGGATCACGCGCGCCTCAGGCAGGGGCCACTCGCGCGAGAGGATGTGGTGCAGGTCTTTGCCCTGCACGTACTCCATGGCGATGTACATCGCGCCGTCCTCGGCCTGGCCGAAGTCGAGCACGCTGATGGAGTTGGGATGGTTGAGCCGGCTGGCGGCCTTGGCCTCGCGCTGAAAGCGCTTCACGGTGCGCTCGTCAGACAGCAACGCCTGCCGCAACACCTTGAGCACGACGGGCTTGTCGAGCGCCAGCTGGATGGCCTTGTAGACCTTGCCCATGCCGCCCTCGCCGATCATCTGCTCGACAAAGTACTTGGCGGCGACGGTCTTGCCGATGAGTTCGTCAGGAGC